>CALQBR020000022.1 GCA_943328865.2 Sphingobacterium thalpophilum | reverse complement strand
TCGAGCGGGAATGACTGCTACTATTTTCATTTTATATTTTTTAAAATCTGAGTATAAATCAATTATTCTTCAAAATTTTCGTCTTTGAATCCTATCAAATACAATTTGTCTTTTGCTCTCGTAATGGCGGTATACAACCAACGAATGTAATCCCGATCAATTCCATTAGGTAAATAAGGTTGTTCAATAAAAACAGTATTCCACTGTCCCCCTTGGGACTTGTGACAAGTTATAGCATAGGAAAACTTAACCTGCAAAGCATTAAAATAGTCATTTTCCTTTACTTTTTGAAACATTTTATATTTGGTTTCTCCTTCGTAATCCTTCATTACTTCTTGATACAATCTATTGGATTCTTCATAAGTTAATGAAGGGGATTCGCTTGTGATTGTATCCATTAGTAAAACGGTTTCAAACGGAATTTGGTTGGGATAATCCACCATTCGAATTTTTACTTTCGCAAATTTAAAACTGTATAATTCTTGAATACTAAAAAGTTCCAAAATTTCTATAATATCACCATTGGCAATAAATCCGGCTTCATCGGTTTCTTTAAGCCAAAAGTAATTATTTTTTACGACCATTAAAAAATCGCCAGTTGACAATTCACTTTCTTTATCCAATATTTTGGTGCGAATTTGTTGGTTGTACTGATTTGCTCTCTTATTGGAGCGCACAATAAAGGCAGTGTCTTCGATGCTATAATTGCTGTAAGCAGAATTAATCGCATCTTGGATGTCATATCCATCAGAAAGGCGAACAATATCTTTAAATCCATTTAATTTAAACTGAAAATCTGTAATAAAATGATCTTTCAAAACCTCGCGAAGTTCCGTTGCATTGTATAAAATACCTGAATTCTCCTCCTGGCGCATGACCTCGTCTAACTCGATATGTTTGATTTCTTTGTCATAATTCATTCCCAAGGTATCAATATTCAATGCTGGAGAAATATCTAAATTAACTGGAGGTAATTGCGCTGTATCGCCCAATAATATCATTTTACAATTTGTTCCAGAATACACATAAGAAATCAAATCGTCTAATAACGAGCCATTTTCATACATTTTACTCTCGGAATTGGTGTCTGAAATCATAGAGGCTTCATCAACGATAAAAAAAGTATTTTTATGTTTGTTTTGCTGCATCGTAAAACTCACCCCTCCTCCATTTCCTTTTTTAGGGAAATAAATTTTTTTATGAATCGTGAAAGCGGGTTTATTAGAATAATTGGCAATCACTTTGGCGGCACGACCTGTTGGTGCAAGTAAAACATATTTTTTATTGATTTCGACTAGATTGTTTACAATGGTTGAAATCACTGTAGTTTTTCCCGTTCCAGCATAGCCTTTTAAAACAAAAATCTCATTGTTATCCGTATTGGTAATGAATTCTGCAATTTGTTGGAAGAAAAGATCCTGTTTTAAGGTGGGATTAAAAGGGAATTTCCTACTCAAAAGGCTATAAAATAGATTGGAATTCATTTAAGATTGATTTAAAGGCAAAGTACGCAAAGTTTGTCCTGAATTGGAATGAAAATGTAATAAAAAAACACCACATCATGTTTATCAATAGAATCTTTATAGAAATTCTCTTTCTACGCTATTTAATAAACGAGATCAACGGCATAAAATTTCATTCCAAAAGAGTTAGTTGAATTTGATCGGAATTGAAAAAAGATGAATTTGATAGAGAAATGTCCGAAGTTTATGGTCCTAAAAATTATAGTCATTTAAAAAAATTGTAAGTTTGCGAACATCTGTAAATTTCCATGTCAATTAACATCAATATTACCGAAAAAAAATACAAAAAACTGGCCATTCAGATTACTTTATCTGGATTTTCGTTTTGTGTTTTTGACACATTACACCAATCGGTTTTGATGGTAAAGAGTATTGATTTCTCAAGTTATCAGAAAGCTTCTAAAGTAGAAGATTATTTTTCGAAAGCCTTTATTGACAATCGAGAATTGACTGAAACATATGATGAAGTGTTGATTCTTCATGATAACAACCTGAACACGTTTGTTCCTAAAGCTTTGTTTGACGAGCAATATATGGGTAGTTATTTGCAATACAACACCAAGGTTTTTGAGTCCGATTTCTTTTCCTTTGATGAGTTGACCAATTACGAAATAAATAATGTTTATATTCCTTACGTAAATATCAATAATTATTTATTGGATCAATTTAACACTTTCAATTACAAACAAGTAAATAGTATTTTAGTTGCTAAATTGCTGGATCTTTCAAAAAACATAGAGGAGAAACAAGTATTTGTTCACTTTTCAGTAGCAAAATTCGAAATTGTAGTCGTTCAAAACCAGCAGTTGTTATTCTTTAATTCTTTTGATTATCAAACTAAAGAAGATTTTATTTACTACTTACTTTTCACCACAGAACAATTAAATCTGAATCCAGAGTATTTTAAACTACAACTGCTAGGAGATATTTCTGAAGAAAGCGAATGGTTTGAAATGGCTTATACCTACATTAGAAATGTTTCATTATTGGATGTTTCTGAATTACAACTAAACAATAATTTTTCAAAAGCTCAAAACTTAAAACATTTTATACTTTTTCAATCGTGAGAATCATTTCAGGCAAATTTAAAGGAAGACGCATTTTTCCACCCAAAGGCTTACCGGTTCGTCCAACTACTGATATGAGTAAGGAAGCTTTGTTTAATGTTTTGAATAACCATTTTAGCTTTGAAGGATTGAAAGTATTGGATTTGTTTTCTGGAACGGGCAACATAAGTTATGAATTTGCTTCTCGTGGAAGCGACAATATCACAAGTGTAGATGGTGATTTTGGATGTGTAAAATTCATCAAGCAAATAGCCGAAGAATACGATTTTAATATTGCAGCCATTAAAAGTGATATTTTTAAATTCTTAGAAAAAAACAAAAACTCTTACGATATTATTTTTGCGGATCCACCGTATGCTTTGGACCAAAAAACCTTTGATAAAATGGTATTAATCATCTTTGATCAAAATTTACTTCATGAAGATGGAATGATGGTTATTGAACATTCGAAATACACAAAATTAGACCATCTGATTCACTTTTCTTTTAAAAAGAGTTATGGAGGTTCGATATTTAGTTTTTTTGAGATTAATAGTGGTACGGAAGAAGAATTAAAAGAGAATTCAGACGTTACAGAAGAAGATTAAAATTAGACTTCCTATAAAAATTTAGATTCCTTTATAGAACTCCACTATTTTAACCCTACCATTTTCATGTGTTAATTTAGAAATACTATTTATAATTATTTCGAATTGTTAGTTCATGGCATAATTTAATTATAATAAAAATACAAACAATGCGATTTTTTCTTCTTTAAGAATTTTACAATTTGCATATTTTTAAAAGATCCATATTGTTTCATGAATTTCAATCCATCGCAATGATTGCATTAAAACCAGTAAATGAAAAACGATCGAAGTCAAGATAATTTCACTGTCAGTTACTTGTCTCCTTGCATTTTGATAACAATCCCTAACTTTTTATAAAATGTTTTTTATGATTATGATTACAAAAACTGCTACAAATAGCATGGAAAGTAAGCTTCATTTTTGATTCAGAAACTTGAAATGGAGAATATAATTCTTTTAATTTAATTATTCATAGCATGATAATTATCATATCATCCGATAATATTTAACAATATTTTTGTTCTATAAATAATAATTTAAAAAACAAAAATGGACTTAATTATACCGCTTTATTCTTGGGAAAAGAGTGTTTTTATAATGACTTTTATCTTTATATTAATCATTTTAGGACTATTGGGTTTCTTAATACTGACCATGAATAATAATAAAGAAAATGAAGAGGAGTAAAATTCTAAATTATAAACAAAAGCCAGACATGCTAAAATTATTATTGCAGTTCTGGCTTTCATTAATAATGACTTACTTTAAAATTTGCGATGCATGTGCTTTTGTTTTCACGTCTGAAATGACATCTTCTATAATACCTTTTTCATCAATTACAAATGTAGTGCGATGGATGCCATCATACTCCTTGCCCATAAACTTTTTAGGTCCCCAAACACCAAAGGCCTGAATTACAGATTTATCTTCATCGGCTAAAAGAGGAAACGGAAAATCGAATTTATCCTTAAACTTTGCTTGGGCTTTTTGGGAATCTGCACTGACGCCCAATAAAGCATAATTATTAGCCTGAAATTGATCAAAATGGTCTCTCAAGTCACACGCTTCTGCAGTGCATCCCGGAGTATTGGCCTTTGGATAAAAGAAAACCACTAATTTTTTTCCAGAATAATCACTTAGTGAATGGGAAGTTCCATCTTGATCCACTCCCGAAAATGACGGAGCCTGATCTCCTTTTTTCAATGTTGTCATGTTTTAATTTTATTTGAATCGTTTAAAGTTTAAATTTGTTTAAAGTTAGAAAATAAAATTAAAAATAATGAACAAAGAAGGACGGGTAACATTTGTTATAAATACGTTAAAAAATCTCTATCCAACTATTCCAATACCGCTAGATCATAAAGACCCTTATACCTTATTGATTGCTGTTTTATTGTCTGCACAATGTACGGACGTTCGGGTAAATCAAATTACACCATTGCTGTTTGCAAAAGCGGACAATCCCTATGATATGATTAAAATGTCTGTTGAAGAAATTCGCGATATCATCAAACCTTGTGGTTTGTCACCAATGAAATCAAAAGGAATTCATGGTTTATCTCATATTCTTATCAACCAACATGAAGGAAAAGTACCTCAAAGTTTTGAAGCTTTAGAAGCCCTACCAGCAGTAGGTCATAAAACAGCAAGTGTCGTCATGTCTCAAGCTTTTGGTGTTCCAGCATTTCCTGTTGACACCCATATTCATCGCTTGATGTACCGCTGGAACATGACCACCGGAAAAAATGTAGTACAAACCGAGAAAGATGCAAAGCGAATTTTCCCAAAAGAATTATGGAATGATTTACACTTACAAATTATTTGGTATGGAAGGGAATATTCTCCAGCTCGTGGATGGGATTTAGAAAAGGACATTATAACCAAAACCATTGGGCGAAAATCTGTTTTAGAGGCTTATCATAAAAAAACATCCCTATAAGCAAGGGATGTTTTGTTTAATTAGAGAGATACTCAAAAGTATGTTTTCCAATTTTGAAAACACGCATGGCTTTAGAATAACTGAGTAAAAAATGAATTGTTTCTTTTTTTGGAGAACTTTTTGGAATAAATGGTGTTTTCTTAGCGTAGATTTTAGCCATATTAAATATTTATTTTTATATATGAACAACGCTACAAATTTGAATATATTATTCGTTTGTCAAAATAATTTGGTATTTATCAATTACTTTACGCAAGTTCATTAATGCATAACGCATTCTTCCTAAAGCGGTATTGATACTGACACCTGTTAAATCTGATATTTCCTTAAAACTTAAATCCTGATAAATCCGCATCATTAAAACTTCTTTTTGGTCTTCAGGTAGTTCGGCAATGAGTTTTTCTAAATCTTTTATGACCTGATCTGAAATCATTTGATTTTCGATGGTTAAAGAATGATCCGTCATCATAGAGAAAATAGAAAAAGTATCCGTTTCTCTATATAAGGGCATTTTCTTGGTCCTTCTAAAATGATCAATAACCAAATTATGAGCGATACGCATCACCCAAGGTAAAAATTTACCTTCTTCATTATAAGAATTTGATTTTAAAGTTTTAATGACTTTTATGAAAGTATCCTGAAAAATATCATCTGAAAGATCTCTATTAGAAACCTTAGAATTAATAAATCCGAAAATTTTAGATTGGTGTCTATTGATTAAGATTGCTAAGGCACTTTCGTCACCAGCAATGTATTTTTTTACCAATATCGCGTCTGGGGTAAGTAGATCAGCCATAAAAATACTTTTTATTTGTAGTTAAAATTTTGAAAAATTTTTTAAAAAAGTAGTTTTTTGTTATAGGCAAATATTAATTTACGATTAAATGATAACCAAATGTAACACAAATTATTTTTACAAAACAACTATAATTCAAAAAATTAACATTTTAAACACCGTAATTAGTAATAGTTCGCTACTGAAATGGCATATTTTTCGAAAAAATATTGAAAGTAGCAAGACCATACAATCTTTACTATTATCTTATTTGTAATACTCCATTAGCAATTTTAGTATCACATTCGTTCGCATTTATAATTCGTTATCTTTGTCTAAATTCTTTTATTAAATGATAATACCAGACATTACGACACTCGATCCAAAGACAAATATTCTTATAAAAGGGGCACAAGTTCATAACCTGAAAAATATTGATGTAGCCATTCCTCGAAATAAATTAGTAGTCATTACAGGGCTTTCGGGTTCTGGAAAATCTAGTTTGGCTTTCGATACTTTATATGCTGAAGGACAACGCCGTTATGTAGAGAGTTTGTCCTCTTATGCTAGACAATTTTTAGGGCGATTAGACAAACCTAAGGTGGAATATATCAAAGGAATTGCACCGGCAATTGCTATTGAACAGAAAGTAAATACCACAAATGCCCGTTCTACAGTAGGAACTTCTACAGAAATCTATGATTATCTTAAATTACTTTTTGCCCGAATTGGAAAAACCTATTCGCCAGTTTCCGGAAAAGAAGTTAAAAAGAATACTGTTTCGGATGTCATCAAGGAGGTCAAATCATTTGATACCGACAGTAAATGGTTGCTACTCTCTCCTATTCATCTTGAGGAAGGTAGGGCTTTAGAAGACAAACTCAAAGCATTACTGCAACAAGGTTTTTCGAGAATTTTAGTTCACGATGAGATGATTCGTTTGGATGACTTATCGACTACACTTGACTCCAAAAAAATCCATTCCTTAGATAATAAAGATATTCTACTAATCATTGATCGAATTGTAGTTAAGGAAGAAGACGAATTCTATGATCGATTAGCTGATGCGGTACAAACCGCTTTTTATGAAGGGAAAGGCCTTTGTTATTTACAAGAATTAAACACTAAAAATCGCTTTTCTTATAGCAATAATTTTGAATTGGACGGCATCTCCTTTTTGGAACCTAACGTTCATTTGTTTAGTTTCAACAATCCCTATGGCGCCTGTCCGGTTTGTGAAGGTTATGGAAGCATCATAGGAATTGACGAAGAATTGGTTGTTCCCAATACGGCTTTGTCAATTTATGAGAATGCCATTGTAGCTTGGCGTGGCGAAAGTATGAGCTATTATCGCGATGAATTGGTAAACAATGCTTATAAATTTGATTTCCCTATTCACAAACCTTATTTTCAATTGTCGGAAAACGATAAGGCTATACTTTGGAAAGGAAATCAGTATTTCACAGGATTAAACGATTTTTTTAAAGAATTAGAAGAAAAAAATTATAAAATTCAAAATCGCGTGATGCTGTCTCGGTATCGCGGTAAAACCAAATGCCATTCCTGCAAAGGAAAACGTTTGCGAATAGAAGCTTCTTTTATCAAAATTGAAGGCAAAACACTTTCTGATTTAGTGGATTTACCGATAAAAAAGTTAAATGCTTTTTTTGCCGCAATCCAATTGTCTGAATTTGATCAAAAAGTAGCCAAACGTTTATTGGTTGAAATTAATAATCGTCTGAACTTTCTTATTGAAGTTGGTTTGGATTATCTGACTTTAAACAGAAACTCGGCGACGCTATCTGGGGGTGAATCCCAGCGCATTAATTTAGCCACTTCGCTTGGGAGTAGCTTGGTGGGGTCTATGTATATTTTGGACGAACCTAGCATTGGTTTGCATCCAAAAGATACCGAGCGGTTGATTAAAGTATTGCTATCTCTTCGGGATTTGGGAAATACTGTGATTGTGGTCGAACATGATGAAGATATTATGAAGGCGGCTGATATGATTATTGATATTGGTCCAGAAGCCGGTACCCATGGCGGTGAATTAGTGGCGCAAGGTGCTTTTGCAGCAATTTTAAAATCGACTTCTTTAACGGCTCAATACCTGAATGGTGATTTGGAGATTGCCGTTCCCCGAACTAGAAGAAAATGGGCGAACTATATTGAGATTTTAGGTGCTCGTGAGAATAATCTACAAAATGTAGATGTTAAATTCCCGTTGGAAGTCTTAACTGTAATTACGGGGGTTTCAGGAAGTGGAAAAAGTACTTTGGTAAAGAAAATTCTCTTTCCAGCACTGCAAAAAAAGTTAGATGGTGTTGGAGAAAAAGCGGGACAATTTACCGATATGCAAGGCTATTATCATAAAATCCAACATATTGAATATGTCGATCAAAACCCCATTGGAAGGAGTTCTCGTTCCAATCCAGTGACGTATATCAAAGCCTATGACGATATTCGGGATTTGTATGCCAAAGAAAAATTATCTAAAATTCGAGGCTATCAACCCAAACATTTTTCATTTAATGTCGATGGTGGCCGTTGTGAAACCTGTAAGGGAGAGGGATCAATCAATGTTGAGATGGTATTTATGGCCGATGTACAATTGCCTTGTGATACTTGCAACGGAAAACGATTTAAAAAAGAAGTGCTTGAAGTTACTTATGAAGGAAATAATATAGATGCCATTTTAACCATGACCGTGGATGATGCTTTGGCTTTTTTCACTGAAACAAAACAGACTAAAATCGCACAAAAATTAAAACCCCTACAAGATGTTGGTTTGGGATATGTACAATTAGGTCAGTCCTCCTCTACCCTTTCTGGTGGAGAAGCCCAACGGATTAAATTAGCTTCCTTTTTGGTAAAAGGCACTACTAAAGAAAAAGCCCTCTTTGTTTTTGATGAACCCACCACTGGTTTGCATTTTCATGACATCAAGAAACTATTGACCTCTTTTGATGCGCTTATTGACAAAGGCCATTCTATTATTGTAATTGAACACAACCTTGATCTAATTAAATGTGCCGATTATATTATCGATTTAGGTCCTGAAGGTGGGGAAAATGGCGGTTATATTCTAGCTGTTGGAACCCCTGAAGAAATCATTAAAAATAAGAAATCGATTACTGGAAAATATTTAAAGGAGAAATTGTAAACCAATAACATTTGAGTAAAATTTGCTCTTGAAACTGGAGAAATCTGTTTTGATTATAATTCAGATAAAGTAACTAAAAATCAGTTTAAACAATCCTGTTGGCTTATTTGAATTTACGAAGCAATCGATCCAATACTTGATTGATTTCGAGTGAGATGACCAATTTGTAATTTACAAAAACATAAACCATTGCCACTAGAAACGATTTTAAAAGAATATTCATAATGGGGTGAAATGAAAACTCCCAGAAATAGAAACTCATAAAGCAAATCAATAAAATCAGAACCGAATACAACGTATTAATCGAAAAAGGATACAATTTCATTTTGAAAACGACAAACATCAATTTGGCTATACTATAGAGTGCAATCGAAATTAAGGTAGCAATCGCAGCGCCATTGATGCCATATAAAGGAATAAAAAACATATTTAGGCTAATGGCTAAAAAAGCCAAAAACAACCCTAAAAACAAGACCGCTTTGTAATACTTTGAATTGAAAATAATAGCATTGTTATTACCTAAAATCAAATCAAAATATTTTGAAAGTCCAATGGCAAAAACTACAAAAATACCGCCGCTATAACTTTTAGGCAACAATAGATACAATTGATTGATATTGACAATTATCCCTAAAAAAATCAATCCACCAACTACCTGTAGAGAAATAGACGTTTTTTTGTACAAATCATTAAGTTCGTCGTGTTTTCCATCAGCCATTAGTTTAGCGGTTATGGGATACGTAATTTGGTGCATGGCCCTACTCGGTACCGAAATAACAGTCGCAATAAAAATAGCAACCGAATAGTAGGCAATATTTTCAATTTTGATGTACTGTGCAATCATTGTTTTGTCGATATCCAACAACATATTAGCAATACTACCCGACAAGATAATAAATATTGAATAGGTGAAAACGGCTTTACTGTTTGCTGGAAAACGCAATGAGAAAACAATTGGCCTTACTTTCATTGCATAAAAAAACATCACAAGGGTAATTGCAAAATAAATACCCATCAACGAATTGATAAAATCCAATAGAGAGATCCATTTGAAATAAACTGCAAAGAGAAAAACGGTAATAAAAACGCGTAATACAATCTCTTTAATAAAACTGCCAAAGACCGATTGCAAATGCACTTTTACCCAAGCATACAAAATCTCAAAATACCCCATACAAAGTCCGATAACAGGCACTTGCCAAATGTA
>CALQBR020000021.1 GCA_943328865.2 Sphingobacterium thalpophilum | reverse complement strand
CGACTAAAATAGCGAACTTCATTACTGTCTTGGTCCAAAACCATCAGCACGTTTTCTCCGTGAGACATCGCTGTATTAATGCTTTCGGTGAGTCTTTTTTCGTTTTCTGGGGAGGCATCAACAACCATTCTGTCAATGACAATCTCGATGTCGTGGGTTTTGTAACGATCTAGTTTCATTCCAGCAGTAATATCTTTGATATCGCCGTTGATGCGGACTTTTAAAAAACCCTGTTTAGAAATTTGGACAAATAATTCTCCATAATGTCCTTTTCTGGCGCGAATTACAGGCGCTAAGATATTGATTCGCTTTCCGCTAAAATCTTTAATAATAAGCTCTTTAATTTGGTCATCACTATAGCTGACCATTTTTTCTCCGGTGTTATAACTATAAGCATCTCCAGCCCGAGCATAAAGCAAGCGCAGGAAATCATATATCTCGGTAATGGTTCCAACAGTAGAACGCGGACTTTTGCTGGTTGTTTTTTGTTCGATAGCAATTACTGGCGAAAGGCCATCAATTTTATCGACATCAGGGCGTTCTAATCCGCCAAGGAACTGACGTGCATAGACAGAAAATGTTTCCACATAACGGCGTTGTCCTTCGGCATAGATCGTATCAAAAGCAAGAGATGATTTTCCGGAACCCGAAAGTCCAGTAATCACCACAAGTTTTTCGCGCGGAATAGTAACGTCTATATTTTTGAGATTGTGCACTCGCGCACCCAATACTTCAATGTTATTGTCAGAATTTAGCATAAATAGGGAGCAAAAAGCAAAGTTACAATTTTGAGGCGTTCTTTTGATGCAACAGTTTGGAAGATTTTGTTAAATAAAAAGTCCAAAACTATTCGAAGTTCATCGACTTTAATTTTTCTCGATAAGCTTCTAAGGCAACGGATTTAGAGATGAATCCGTAATATTTTCCGTTTTTCAATACAGGTAAAAAAGCGACTTTACTGGTTTCAAATTTATTCATTACCGTTTCCATACTACTAAAATTCGTCACATAAGCAGTCGGAGGACTCATGATTTCTCTTACGGAAGTGTATTTTACTTTAAAATTGCTAAAAATAATCTCCCGAATATCATTAAAATGAACCACACCCAGCATTTCATCCTCTTTATCAACCACTGCAAAAATCACCTGATTAGAATGGGAAATCAAATCCACCACTTTTTCTAAATTCTCATCAGGAAAAATGGTCAAATAATCGGTTTGGATGATTTTTTCGGTTTCTAATGTCGAAAGAATATTGGTGTCCTTATTGGTTGTGAAAGCAAGTCCTTTTCTAGCCAGGTTTTTAACATCCATTGAATGTTTTTCAAAACGTTTAGAAATCGCAAAACTAATAGAGGAAACAATCATCAAAGGAATCATTAAGTCATAGCCGCCAGTAATCTCGGCAATTAGGAAAATGGCAGTCAGGGGCGCATGAAACAACCCGCTAAGAATACCTGCCATTCCTACCATCGTAAAATTGCTGATGGGTAAATGGGTAAGTCCTGTAAGATTCAAAAATTTTGAAAAGAAAAAACCAACATACGAACCTAAAAATAGGGAAGGGGCAAAATTACCGCCATTTCCACCACTACTTAGCGTCAGTCCTGTGGCAAATACTTTGAGCATCATCGTCAAGCCGACAAAGATTAAAAGCACCCAACTATTGTTTTTGAAGCGACTAAAAAGCGTATTTTCTAATATTTGTCCAGGATTGTTTTCAGATAGGATTTTTATACTCTCATAACCCTCTCCAAAAAGTGTCGGGAAGATAAAAATGATTACGGCTAATAGAGAAGCTCCCAAAAGGGCTTTTTTGTAAGGCCCTAATTTCATCCGATTGAAAATATGCTCCACTCTTTGGAAGTTTCTAGCATAATAAACAGCAATAAACCCAGTGAACACTCCCAAAAGAACATAAAAAGGAATCATGTGATAGTCAAAGGATTCTTTTTGTTTGAAGGACATCAGCACCGTTTCATCTAAAGTAATCACAGAAACCAAAGCCCCTGTTGCTGCGGCAATCATGATAGGCGTGAAGGCAGAAATACTGACATTAACCAGTAATACTTCTATAGCGAATAAAACCCCCGCAATTGGAGCATTGAAAGCGGCTGCAATTCCTGCTGCAACTCCGCAGCCAATTAAAAGGGTACGGTCTTTATAACTTAATTTATATTTTTGAGCATAATTCGACCCAAAAGCAGCTCCAGTAATCACAATTGGACTTTCTAATCCAGCTGATCCCCCCAATCCTACAGTTAATGAGCTGGTTACAATTTGGGCATACATTTGTTTTTTGGGGATGATACTGGCTTTTTTGGCTACTGCATACAAAATTTGTGAAGTCCCTTTATCGATGGTACCGCCCAAAACCCTTTTGACTACAAATACAGTGAGTAAAATCCCTATAATCGGTAAAATACTATTGATGAAACTTAATTTTAAAATCCCATTGACGGAGGTTGAAAATAAAAAAACCCAATGGGCAAATGTCTTTAAAACAATAACTGCAAAAGCCGCAGAAATCCCAACGAGTACACTCGATAAGAATATGAATTGCTTGTCGGTCAGTTTGCTTTGCGACCAGGCAATAAGGGTTTCGAGTTTGTTAAGATATTTTTGGATCATTTTTTTAAGAAAAGGCTAAATTACTACATTTTTTGAGTTTAAATGGTGTTTTTTAAGGCCTCTTTTTTGCTTAATGGCTTTAAATTAGACTGTTCTACAAATTTGTTCACTGCCTCGGTATTTGTTTTTGCATATTCCCGTAGCGCCCAACCAATGGCTTTTTGAATAAAAAATTCTTTCGAAGCCGCATGCTTTTCACAAATAGAAAACAACAAACGGGAATCGGTTTTGGTTTTATAATCTAATTGAAAAAGGATTGCTGATCGGTTGAGCCACATGTTTTCTGAATCAGAAAATCTATCAATAACTCGATTTATTTCTTCGGGAAATTGAACCAAAAAATTCCCCAATAGGTATTTTGCCAATAAATCGACACTATCCCACCAAGCATTTGTAGTAAGTAATTTTTCGATGAGATTAATATCTTCTTTTACATATTTGTTTTTCAACTCTTGGATTAGAATATCCATGGCTGCATAGTGAAATTCACGTTCTTTTTTGTTGAATAATTCCCAGCCGATTTCTCGGACATTATTTTTTACGGCTTCTTTGTGTTTTTTCCAAATTGCTTTGGTAATGTCTTTTCTTGGTTTTGATTTGATGCCAAAAAAATGAAAATGATTTTTCATATATTTTGCCATAGGGCTAGCATTTGCTTCAGAAGCATTTTGAATAAAAGCCAGTTCTAAGTCAGAAAGGAAGGTCATCTATAGTAGCACTAATTTTTGATTTGCAAAAATGCGCAATTCTTCAAAAAAAAGAGTGAATTCATCCTCAAAATCAGTGTAAAATTCCTGTAGTTCTTTTACAGCGTGTTGCATTTTGGACTTATTTTTGGATCGATGGTCCATTTGGAACAATATTTTAGCAATCCCATCTATAGAAGCATAACTCACCAACCAGTTTTGCGCAATCATATAAGGCAACAATCCTTGTGTTCTGGGGGTCAATAAATCATGATTGTTTTGTAGTATCTGATAAAAGTGATCCACATAATCCGCAAAAGGCACCTCCGAATACTGTCTCCAATTTTTAGCTAAGAAATGATCGTAAAAAACATCGATAATGACTCCCGAATAATGTCCGTAGGCTTCGTGCAAGCGGTGTTTGCTTTG
Organism: Sphingobacterium thalpophilum; assembly: GCA_943328865.2. Classification (GTDB taxonomy): domain Bacteria; phylum Bacteroidota; class Bacteroidia; order Flavobacteriales; family Flavobacteriaceae; genus Flavobacterium. The sequence continues at coordinate 6,618 of CALQBR020000021.1, read as the reverse complement.
TCTGAAAACAGGGTGTGCATCAGTAAAGGTATCAATAGCGCGATGGAGGATTACGCCTTTTCGGATATCATCAGGAAATTCATGATGACTGTTTCCGCGAATGCCATCGGCCATAAAATTACCAATCTTTACGAAATCATTATCGTTAGATAAATAGATATGTGCTAAAAAATTCATCGGTCTAAGATAATCATTTAAATGATGTAATTTGACTTTTAAATTACTATTAGAAAAAGTCAATTTGTTATATTTGTCGCTCATTTAAAAGAGATCATCCAAAATTTAGAACAAGACAATATGACTTTAATAAAATCAATTTCAGGAATTCGAGGAACTATTGGAGGTAAAGTGGGAGATAACCTGACCCCTGTTGACGCGGTAAAATTTGCCTCAGCTTATGGAACTTTCCTAAAAAACAACAGTACTAATGAAAAACTAACGGTTGTTATTGGTCGTGATGCTCGTATTTCGGGACCCATGATTCAGAATTTGGTAGTAAACACTTTAGTTGGATTGGGAATTGATGTAATTGATTTGGGATTGTCAACCACTCCAACAGTTGAAATTGCCGTTCCTTTAGAAAAAGCCGATGGTGGAATTATTCTTACCGCTTCCCACAATCCGAAGCAGTGGAATGCCTTGAAATTATTAAATAATAAAGGCGAATTTTTAAGTGGTGCTGAAGGCGCTAAGATCCTAGAAATTGCAGAAGCAGAAGCTTTTGATTTTTCAGATGTAGATCGTTTAGGCGTAATAATGCTAAACGATGCTTATATGGATATTCATATTGATGAAGTATTGAATTTGCCTTTAGTAGATGCGGAAGCAGTAGCTAAAAAGAAATATAAAGTTGTGGTTGATGGGGTAAACTCTTCGGGAGGAATTATCATTCCAAAGTTGTTAGAGGAAATGGGTGTGGAAGTAGTAAAATTATACTGTGAACCCAATGGTCATTTTCCACACAATCCAGAACCTTTAAAAGAACATTTGGGAGATATTTGTAGATTGGTAGTAGAGGAAAAAGCCGACTTTGGGATCGTTGTAGATCCAGATGTAGACCGTTTGGCTTTTATTTCTAATGATGGTGAAATGTTTGGAGAAGAATATACACTGGTAGCTTGTGCGGATTATGTATTGAGTAAAACGCCTGGTAATACCGTGTCTAATATGTCCTCTTCTCGTGCCTTGCGCGATATTACTAATAAACACAATGGCAGTTACCAAGCCAGTGCGGTAGGTGAAGTTAATGTGGTCGAATTGATGAAAGCAACTAACGCAATTATTGGAGGCGAAGGAAACGGTGGTATCATTTATCCAGAATTGCATTATGGTCGTGATAGTTTGGTTGGCGTGGCTTTGTTTTTAACTTATTTGGCGAATCAGGATAAAACAGTTGCTGAATTGCGTGCGAGTTACCCGCAATATTTTATGAGTAAAAACAAGATTGAACTGACGCCTCAAATTGATGTAGATGCGATTTTGGAAGCAATGACACAGCAATACAAAAATGAAAATATTACCACTATTGATGGGGTTAAAATTGACTTTTCTGAGAATTGGGTTCACCTAAGAAAATCAAACACAGAGCCGATTATTCGGATTTATACAGAAGCCAAAACCCAAGAAGAGGCCGATGCTTTGGCACTGCGAATTATAGAAGAAATTAAAAATATAGCTGGAATTTAAGGCTTAAAATTTTTAAATAAAAAACCTTTCAGACTGAAAGGTTTTTTTATGTTTTTTTGAATACGCTATTTAAGTAATGAATACTGTTTGATGTCTCATTTAAAACCATCACAAAATAACTCAATATTCTGATTTTAAAGTACCCATAACGATTTTAGACTTTTTATTTTACGACTTTAAAACTTTCTACTTACTTAATAGCCTATTATTTAATTAAATTTTGGAGTAGTTTATAGAGTTCTTATTTCCCATTTTTATCAACTGCAGGCCTATTTTCACGGTTGGCTAATTCCCAAGCAGTAGCAAAGGCTAGTTGCGTTCTTTTGGCCAAAGCATCATATTCGATTTTGTCAGGGGTATCACTTCCTTGATGATAATCGGCATGAACGCCATTAAAAAAGAAAACAGATGGAATTCCATTTTTAGCGAAATTGTAATGATCAGAACGGTAATAAAAGCGATTTGGGTCTTTGGGGTCATTAAATTTAAAATCCAAATCGAGCGCAACTGATTTTTGGTTTGCTAGGACACAAGCGGTGTGAAGGTCTGTCGACAAACGGTCAGATCCAATCACATAAACGTACTGATTCGTATTGGGGTGGGCCTCATCACGACGGCCAATCATATCAATATTGATATTTGCAATCGTATTTTTTAATGGAAATAATGGGTTTTCAGTATAGAAGCGAGAACCGTGAAGGCCATGTTCTTCGCCTGTTACATGAAGAAATAGGATGGATCTTTTTGGACCATGTCCTTCATTTTTGGCGTTCCTAAAGGCTTGTGCGATTTCTAATAAAGCAACGGTCCCAGATCCATCGTCGTCAGCTCCGTTATAGACTTCGCCATCTGTTATCCCCACATGGTCGTAGTGGGCAGAAATTACCAAAATTTCATCTGGTTTTTCAGTACCTTCAATAAATGCCCAGATATTTTCAGAATCTGTTAAATTCCCTTGGTTTGGTCCGTTTAAATAGGCTGCAGGAATCGGTTGGTAATAATTACTAGCACCCTTTGGAAAGGGAATCTGATTTGACTTGTACTGATCAATCAAATAATTCCCTGCTTTTTTCTGTCCCTTAGAACCTGTTTCACGACCTTCCATTTCATCTGAAGCTACGATATAAAGATGCGATTTTAATTCACTAGCAGTTATGGAATTGATGTATTTTGACGGGTCTATTTGGGAAACTTTAGCTTTTACACCAAAGCACCCCACGCTAATTAGAACCAGTAAATGGAATAAGATTATTTTTTTCATTTTTGAATTGGGTTAGGGTGAGTAATTAATCGAACAAATTAAGCCGTTTTTTTGAAGTTTTAATACAAGTTTATAAATAATTGCAAAATATATTCTAGAGAATAAGGAAATAGAATGCTTTTATTGCGTCTATTTTTAAAAATAGAAATAACTGGAATTAAGAAGAATATTAGTTTAAAAGCAATTGGGTTCTCTTCTTAATTTTTCTATTTTTATACTTAATTTTTTTAAAAGTCATTAATCCTTCAACAACCGAATTTATTGGTCAAAAGGGCACGTTAAATTTCATTCGTATTACTAAAACAAAAATAAATGCTCGATACACTCAAAGAAAACTACGGATATATATTTGAAGAAAAATTAATCGAAGAGATTGCACAAGTCTCGAAGATTCTCGATTTTAAAGAAGGGGATGTGCTTATAGATTTTGGCGATTACATCAAAAAAATGCCACTCTTGCTTCAAGGTGCTATTAAGATATCACGCGAAGATTTCGATGAAGGCGAATTGTTGTTGTATTTTATCGAAAAAGGAGATACTTGTGCCATGACAATGGCCTGTTGTATGGGAGCAACCAAAAGCGAAATCAGAGCAGTTGCAGAAACTGACGGTAGGGTTATTATGATTCCAGTGGAGAAAATGGAAGAATGGTTAGGGAAATATAAAAGTTGGAGGAATTTTGTTTTTACGAGTTATAATAATCGTTTGAAAGAAATGCTTTTGGCAATTGATAATTTGGCCTTTATGAATATGGGGGAGCGTTTACTGAATTATATTTATGAAAAAGCCAAAATCAACAAGACCAATCAAATTTTGAATACCCATCAAGAAATTGCTTATGATTTAAACACCTCGCGTGTGGTTATTTCAAGATTGTTGAAAGTTTTAGAAAACGAAGGTAAGATTCGTTTGAATAGGGCTTCGATTGAAGTTCTTTAGCGTTGATAGTCTGATATTTATAGTAGTCATTTATTTGAATTGACAAAAAAGTTATTTAACTTTAATGATACTATGAAAAAGTTAATACGCTACACACTATCCAAAGAGGAATCCCAATTTATGGAAGAGCCTTTGACGAGGCTTAAAAATTTAATTTTTACTATAAAGGTGCTATATAATTTTATTAAGGCTTTTCGTAAAATGCATTTTATTGGACCTTGTGTTACTGTTTTTGGATCGGCTCGATTTGGTCCTGAAACGGCTCATTATAAAAATACTGAAAAAATTGGTGCTGAAATGGCTAAATTGGGTTTTACCGTAATGACTGGAGGGGGACCAGGTATTATGGAAGCAGCTAACAAAGGAGCTTTTGAAGCCGGAGGGCTTTCTGTAGGTTGTAATATAGTACTTTCTATGGAACAAAAGCCCAATCCTTATCTTCACAAATGGATTGATATTCCTTATTTTTTTGTGCGAAAAGTAATTTTGATAAAATATTCCTACGCTTTTGTCGTCATGCCAGGTGGTTTAGGAACTTTAGACGAATTATTTGAAGCCTTAACTTTGATTCAAAATAAAATGATTTATGGCTTTCCTGTGGTCATCTTTGATAAAGTCTATCATAAGGAATTATGCCATCATATTGAGATTATGAGAAAAAACGAAAGTATCAGTCCAGAAGACATGCAGCTTTTGTTTGTAACGGATTCGGTTGAGGAATTAGTAGCACATATCAATAAACATGGGATCAAAAAATTTGGCTTAAAAAAAGAAAGATACAAACCCAAATGGTGGTTTGGAGAAAGAGGGGTCTGAAAACGCAAATATTAGTAGACTTCATTTATGATATAATTCAGTCTTGTATTTCAAATAAAAGTTTAAATTTGGAAAACAATAAATGGAAAAAACAATAACATTTAAAAAATAAAACAAAATGAAAAAAATAGCAGTAGTATTAGCAGTGGCTTTTTTTTCTTTGGCGATGAATGCACAAGAAAAAAAAGAATGTTGTAAAAAAGAAAAAAAAGAGTGTTGCAAAAAAAACAAAGAAGCATGTGAAAAAGATAAAAAAACTTGTTCTGCTGCAGAGATGAAGGCTTGTGAAAAAGACAAGAAATCAGGTTGTTGTTCCGCTAAAAAAGTAGCTTCGAAGGCGTAAATAATTGCTTTTTTTTATTACCAAAGAGTGTTTGATTTTTTCAAGCACTTTTTTTGTGGTATTAAATCTTTTATTGTGAATTATTGCTCATAAACCAAATGGTGTCTGATGCAAGGTATCTCAATCAAGTTAGGCGTAAAAGATTAAATTATTATGCAGTTTACTAATTTTAGCGTAGTTTATTTGTTTGAATGAACAAAAAAATCTTCACAAACACTTTCTTTCCATTTTATTGAATTCTATGCTAACAAGAAGAGTTGGTGGTCATCCCATAGGTTCGGTCCAAAATGAGGAATGCTATTTTGAGCGGAGGAAAGAAATAAAACCATAAGGCAAAAAATCAGAGAATATTGTCTAATTTTGCAATGCGATAAGGATGATTTCTCTCCATAAGTAGGAATCAAATTTTGAAAATTAAAATTATTTTACAATGTCAGTTTTAGAAAAAAATAGTGCAGAAGCAATTATAGCTTTAGAAAATAAGTATGGAGCACATAATTATCATCCACTTCCAGTAGTTTTAAGTAGAGGAGAAGGGGTTTATGTTTGGGATGTAGAGGGTAAAAAATACTATGATTTTCTTTCAGCCTATTCAGCCGTAAATCAAGGACATTGTCATCCTAAAATTGTGGAGGCAATGACCAAACAAGCACAAACCTTGACGTTAACTTCTCGTGCTTTTTACAACGATCAGTTAGGTCCTTATGAGAAATATGTAACCCAGTATTTTGGTTTCGATAAAGTGCTGCCAATGAATACAGGTGCTGAAGCAGTAGAAACTGCTTTAAAATTATCTAGAAAATGGGCTTACGAAGTAAAAGGCGTTGCAGAACACGAAGCACAAATCATTGTTTGTGATAATAATTTTCACGGTAGAACCACTACGATTATCTCGTTTTCAAATGACGAAAATGCCCGTAAAAACTTTGGTCCTTACACTGCTGGTTTTATCAAAATTGCTTATGATGATATAGAAGCATTGGAAAATGTTTTGAAATCCTCAAAAAATATCGCTGGTTTCTTAGTAGAACCAATTCAAGGGGAAGCAGGAGTTTACACCCCATCGGATGATTACATGAGACGCGCTAAAGATTTGTGTAAACAATATAATGTTTTGTTTATTGCAGATGAAATTCAAACAGGGATTGCAAGAACTGGTTCTTTGTTAGCTGTTTGTGGGAATTGTACCTGTGAAAATAAGTGTGAAAGACAAGAGACTACATATGCTACTCCAGATATCCTGATTTTAGGAAAAGCATTGTCTGGTGGCGCTTATCCCGTTTCGGCAGTTCTGGCGAACGATTCTATCATGAATGTAATTAAACCAGGACAACACGGTTCTACTTTTGGAGGAAATCCAATTGCCGCTGCTGTTGCTGTTGCCGCTTTGGAAGTGGTTAATGACGAGCACTTAATTCAGAATGCTAGGGTTTTAGGGAAATTGTTCCGAAGCAAATTAAATGACTATATCAAAACATCAAACATTGCCACTTTAGTTCGTGGAAGAGGCCTTTTGAATGCAGTGGTTATTAATGACACTGAAGAAAGTGATACTGCTTGGAATATTTGCATG
>CALQBR020000020.1 GCA_943328865.2 Sphingobacterium thalpophilum | reverse complement strand
ATCCTTACCATAGAAAGCAATTAATCTATTTAATGCAGTTTGATAAACTAAAGCATTTCCAGTTTTATTTATTTCAAGCATTTGGAGGATCAAATGCTCAGAAAAAGATTTAAAAGTAATCTCTTTTGGATCTGTTGACTTTCCATCTACTCTATTTTTTAATTCTGTTATTGAAAAATCACCATCGAGCTCTAAAACTATCTGTTGGATTTTAAAAAACTGCTTTGATAAATTAATGTTTAATAATTTTGAATTGGGATGTGTCTTATGAATTTCACTTCTTTGATGATCCCAATAAACTGCTGTAGTAGAAATTCCAGAGTTAAGCGTGTAAACTTTTCTGTCATGTGTGATTCTAAAGATAATACTGAAAGAGCTATCTGATTTTTGTCTTCTGGTATCCAAAAGAGTCTTCAAATTTGCCATAATTGAGTTAGATTATGGTCTTCGTTGTGCAAACTATGTGCAAACAATTGCTTAAAAAGAAGCAAAAAACATCCTAAATGAGTAATTTACCAAAAATGCTTGAAAACAAAAAACCCTCATAATCAAAAGATTAAAAGGGTTTTTGTGAAGGCAGAAGGATTCGAACCTTCGACCGCCTGCTTAGAAGGCAGGTGCTCTATCCAGCTGAGCTATGCCTCCATAAACTCATAATTGGTCGGGGTGGCAGGATTCGAACCTGCGGCCTCCTGCTCCCAAAGCAGGCGCGATAACCGAGCTACGCTACACCCCGAGGTGCAAAAAAAGCGGAGAGTAAGGGATTCGAACCCTTGGTACAGTTTCCCATACGCATGTTTAGCAAACATGTCCTTTCGGCCACTCAGGCAACTCTCCAATGAAGAATATCTATTCCCTTTAAGCGGTTGCAAATGTAACGCACTATTCTATATTTTACAAGTAATTGATCTGTTTTTTTAAATGTTTTTTAAATCCAATATAAAAATCATTCACTATCAAACGGATAGAGCCTAACACAAAAGCTTTTTGGAATTAAATTTCAATTCCTTTTCATTAAAAAAGGGTCCTCTACCAAAACTTAAATCAAAAATTTGAGCCAAAAAACACATAATAATATCAAAATTGTAATTTAGTATTTGTACAAAATGATTAAATTCGCAACCTATAACAAAATACCCACACCTATCATGAATAAAAAAGTTGTAATCGTATCTGCTGCAAGAACACCTATTGGAAGTTTTATGGGAGGATTATCCACCGTATCAGCTCCAAAATTAGGAGCTGCTGCCATTAAAGGTGCTTTAAGCAAAATAAATTTAGACGCCAATTTGATTGACGAAGTTATCATGGGCAATGTCATTCAGGCAGGAGTTGGGCAAGCTCCAGCACGTCAAGCAGCTCTTTTTGCAGGCTTACCAAATACGGTGGTTTGCACAACCGTAAATAAAGTTTGTGCTTCAGGAATGAAAGCGGTTATGCAAGGTGCCCAAGCAATTATGGCTGGTGATGCTGAAATCGTAGTTGCTGGTGGAATGGAAAATATGAGTTTGATTCCGCATTATATTCATTTGAGAAATGGTTATAAATTTGGACCAGCCGCTATGGTTGACGGCATGCAAAAAGACGGACTAACAGATGCCTACGACAATAACGCAATGGGGGTTTGTGCCGACTTATGTGCCAACGAATATGGCATCTCTAGAGAAGCCCAAGATGCCTTTGCCATTCAATCTTACGAACGCTCTGCAAAAGCTTGGGAAGCTGGTAAATTCAACAATGAAGTGGTTCCCGTGGCAGTCCCTCAAAGAAAAGGAGATCCAATCATGATAACTAAAGATGAGGAATTCACTAATGTGAAATTAGACCGAATTGCTTCTTTAAATGCCGTTTTCACCAAAGAAGGTACTGTGACCGCTGCAAACGCTTCAACCATAAATGATGGAGCAGCTGCTGTTATTCTGATGAGCGAAGAAAAAGCATTGTCTTTAGGATTAAAACCTTTAGCCTACATCAAAGGTTATGCTGATGCTGCACAAGAACCACAATGGTTTACGACAGCACCCGCCAAAGCCATTCCAAAAGCATTAGAAAAAGCCGGACTATCTATCGATGAGGTTGATTTTTTTGAATTTAATGAAGCTTTTGCCGTAGTTGGTTTAGCCAATGCAAAAATATTAGACTTAGACAACAACAAAATTAACGTAAATGGTGGTGCTGTTTCATTAGGTCATCCCCTAGGCTGTTCTGGTGTCAGAATCATCGTTACTTTAATAAATGTATTAGAACAAAATAATGCAAAAATCGGAGCTGCTGCAATATGCAATGGTGGTGGTGGTGCATCTGCTATTGTAATCGAAAGAGCTTAAATAATTATTCCTTATGAGTTATAAGTCTCAAACCTTATAACTCATAATAATTAACTCATAATTCAACCTGAATGTTCGGAATTTGTACTTTAGCGATTATTCCTCTAAGATTTGAACCCAATGACAGAAGCGAAATCGTTTCTCAAGTTTTATTTGGAGAACATTTTGAAATTACAGAACAAGCAAAACAATGGACAAAAATTAAACTCCATTATGACCATTATGAAGGTTGGATTGACTCTAAACAATTCCAACCGATTTCAGAAACACAATACAGCCAATTATCTGAGCTGGAAATTATTTTAAATGCTGATCTAATTGAATATATTTGCACTCCAAAGAATTCATTAATCCCTATTCCTTTAGGCGCATCCCTTTCCTTTTTGAATCATACAAGTATTAATAGCGACCATTTTGATTTTGAAGGCGAAAAAGTTACCGGAATAAAACCAAAAAACAATTTAATCCATACCGCTTTTATGTATTTAAACGCTCCATATTTATGGGGAGGAAAAACACCGTTTGGAATTGATTGTTCTGGATTTACACAAATGGTTTACAAGCTTAATGGATATAAATTATGGAGAGATGCTTCTCAACAAGCAATTCAAGGTGAAGCCCTAAGTTTTATAGAAGAAAGTGAACCTGGAGATTTGGCTTTTTTTGATAATGAAGAAGGAAATATCATTCATGTAGGCATCATCATGGAAGACAACTATATTATTCACGCCAGCGGAAAAGTTAGAATTGACCGTTTGGATCACTTGGGGATTTATAATGCTGAAGCCAATAGACATACCCACAAACTCAGAGTAATTAAAAAAATTATATAAAAAAAACCGTTCAATTAAAAAGAACGGTTTTTTTACAATTAAAAAATCTTGTATTTATTTCATTTTCAATTTTAAAGCCTTAGCCTTATCTGTCATTTCAAGAGCATTATAAACATTTAATAATGTTTTTAAAACATTCTCATTCTTATCATCAAATTCAACTACTTTCTCTAAATAAGGAATCACGCTTTTAAAAACATCTTCTCTTTGTTTTTTAAGAATCTCATATTTTTTATTTTCAGCAGGAGAAGTGCCTAATTTATTCATTTGATTTATCAAACTCTTTTCAGCATCCAATTTTAAAATAGCCAGATTCAAATAGGCATTACTATATTTAGGATCAATTTCAATAGCTCTTTTGTAATACTTCTCTGCCTCTACCAATTCTTTATTATTATAACTGATAACTCCTAAATTGAAAACTAAATCTGCATTAGTTGGATTTTTTTCCAAAACTTCTGTAATTAATTTTTTATAGGTTGTAAAATCTTCCAACTTCAAATAAATATCTGCCTCAGTAAGAATTAATGAAATGTCGTCAGGATTAGCAATTCTAGCATCCGAAAGAGCTGTTTTTGCTTCCTGAACTTTCCCTTTTTGAACTAATATTAGAGCTATGTTTTTTAATATTTCTCCTCTTTTTGATGGAATTTTTTCATCTCTAGGATTAACATATAGCTTTAATTTTACCTTGCCATCTCTATCCATTTTAGCTTGAACAGAAGTACCGAAGAAATCTTCTTTATCAGAAACTACGTTTTTTGCATAGTACGAAGTTCCTTCTCCAGAATAATTCTGTTTTTTCAATTCTTCATAATAGCCAAAAGCAGTATCATAATCTTCTGCATTTATAGCATAATTAGCCGCGTAATATAGCTTTTCTTGGTCTTTTTTGTTTAACTGATACAAACTATGCAAAACCGATGCAGATTCTTTATACTTCTTTTGATTCCCTAGATCAATTGCATAATTTAGAAACATCGGCTGAAATGATTTAATCGTTTCAGCAATATCGTTTGTAAATATTTGTTTACCTGATTTCTTTTCAAAATCAAGCGTAGCATTTAATCCAGTGGTCAAATCCGAAATTGATTTAGAATTCACCAAGTCATTCATTTGTGCCGGAGTAGCAGTAGTCCCAAGCATATTTAATTCCATAAAAGGCAACATCGATTTATAAAAATTAACATACACTTTATCCCCTTCCTCTGAAGCAATACCTTCTAATATTGATAAATTACTTTTAAAATCTACCATATCCGATGAGGAAGGTGCCTCTTTAGAATAGATTTTTTTTAAGGTTTTCAATTCGTCTTTTTGAGCAAAAGTGCTAACCGAAATCAGAATTGCTGATAGAAGGATTACATATTTACTTTTCATAATGTTCTACTTTTGTTTTATAATTATATTGCTTTACTATATTAGGTTTTGCCTACTCTTCAGAATCGTCGGAATCATCCTCTTCTTCCTCGTCTATTTCAGTATCGTCTTCCTCGTCCTCATCTTCTTCAGCCGTTTCGTCATCTTCAAGAATTTCCAAAACTGGCTTCACTCTCTCAATAACTTCAGTTTCGATAATATTTCCATCTTCATCAACCACCACTTCAGCAACATCGTCTTTCATCACTTTGGTAACTGCAGCAATAGAATCATTTCCTTTAATGTTAATCAGTTTAACGCCTTGTGTAGCACGACCCATCACTCTCAAATCTTCAACAGCCATCCTAATAGTCAATCCTGATTTATTGATAATCATTAAATCATCGGCATCCGTAACTGCATTAATCGAAATTAGTTGACCTGTTTTCTCGGTAATATTCAAGGTTTTAACCCCTTTTCCACCGCGATTGGTAATTCTGTACTCGTCTAAGCTAGAGCGTTTTCCATAACCATTTTCAGCTACAACTAATATTTCGCTGTTCATATCATTAACGGTAACCATACCAATTACCTCATCCGTATCGTCTTTAAGTGTAATTCCACGAACACCAGAAGCAGTTCTTCCCATGGGACGGGTTTTAGTTTCTTCGAAACGAACCAATTTACCTGATTTTACCGCCAAGATAATTTGACTTTCACCATTGGTTAATTTTGCCTCCAATAACTCATCGCCTTCCTTAATCGTAATAGCAGCAACTCCATTTACCCTTGGTTTAGAATATTTCTCCAAAGAGGTTTTCTTAACCTGACCTTTTTTGGTAACCATAACCAAATTATGACTATTGATATAATCTTTATCTTTAAGATCTTGTGTACAAATAAACGCTTTTACTTTATCGTCACTTTCAATATTAACTAGGTTTTGAATAGCCCTACCTTTGGCCGTTTTACTTCCTTCTGGTATTTCATACACACGCATCCAGAAACATTTTCCTTTTTGGGTAAAGAACATCATGTATTGGTGGTTTGTAGCTACAAACATATGCTCTAAGAAATCCTGATCTCTAGTTCCAGCGCTTTTTTGTCCAACCCCTCCTCTATTCTGAGTTTTATATTCGGATAAGTTGGTTCGTTTGATATACCCTGCATGAGAAATAGTGATTACTACATTTTCATCGGCTATTAAATCTTCAATACTTACGTCACCACCAGAATATTCAATAACAGAACGACGCTCGTCACCATATTTATCACGAATCTCTTCCAATTCTTCCTTAATCAAAGCCGTTCTTAAATTTACATCAGCCAATAATGCTTTTAAATGCTCGATTAATTTCATCAATTCCTCATATTCGGCTCTTAACTTATCTTGTTCCAGACCCGTTAATTGACGCAAACGCATTTCTACAATCGCACGAGACTGAATATCAGATAATTTAAATCTTTCTATTAATTTACCTCTAGCTTCTTCCGTATTTTTTGATGCTTTAATTAAGGCTATTACTTCATCAATATTGTCTGAAGCGATAATTAACCCTTCTAAAATATGGGCTCTTTCCTCTGCTTTGCGTAATTCAAATTGCGTTCTACGAACCACTACATCGTGACGGTGTTCTACAAAATAATGAATCATTTCTTTTAGATTCAACATTTGTGGACGTCCTTTAACCAAAGCAATGTTATTTACACTAAAAGATGATTGCAATTGGGTAAACTTATATAAAGTATTTAGCACCACATTTGGCGTTGCGTCACGTTTAAGAATATAAACAATACGCATTCCATTTCGATCCGATTCATCACGGATATTAGCTATCCCTTCAATTTTTTTATCATTTACCAAATCCGCCGTACGCTTAATCATATCGGCTTTATTTACTTGATATGGAATTTCGGTAACAATAATACATTCTCTTCCATCAACCTCTTCAAAACCAACTTTGGCGCGCATTACAATACGTCCTCGTCCTGTTTTAAAGGCTTCGCGCACACCCTCATAACCATATATAATTCCACCTGTTGGAAAATCTGGTGCTTTAATATGATTCATCAATTCATCTATTTCAATATCATTATTATCGATATAAGCAATAGTACCATTGATGACTTCGGTAAGGTTGTGAGGTGGCATATTAGTTGCCATACCTACTGCAATTCCGGTAGCTCCATTGATTAATAAAGTAGGAACCTTGGTAGGCATTACTTTTGGTTCATACAAAGTATCATCAAAGTTCAACTGAAAATCTACCGTTTCTTTTTCGATATCTGCCATAATTTCTTCCGAAATCTTGCGCATTCTGGCTTCCGTATAACGCATAGCTGCAGGGCTATCTCCATCCACTGAACCAAAGTTACCCTGACCATCAACTAACAAATAACGCAAACTCCATTCTTGAGCCATACGAACCATGGCATCATATACAGAAGTATCACCATGTGGATGGTACTTACCTAAAACTTCTCCAACAATTCTAGCGGATTTTTTATGAGCTTTATTAGAAAAAACACCTAAATCATACATCCCATAAAGCACTCTTCGATGTACTGGTTTCAAACCATCTCTAACATCTGGAAGTGCTCGTGATACAATTACCGACATCGAATAATCGATGTAAGCTGATTTCATTTCGTCCTCTATGTTAATAGGAATTAACTTTTCTCCGTCAGACATATTATGTAGTTATATTAAAATTATATTGTTTTAAAAAATCTCGCTAAGATAAACTTTCTCCGTTATTTTAATCGCATTTTTAATGAGAATTTCAGAAGATTTATTAACAAAAGACCATTCATTATCGGTTAATAAATTAATTAGCTTTTTACTTTTCATTCGCTTTTTTTTTGTCATTTAGCTGTCATTACTAAAAACTGAGGTACGATTTTTGTATTTGCCCTATATATTCACTAAATTTACATTACCAATTATATTTATTATGGATGATAATTTTTCACCAAGAGTAAAAGATGTTATAACCTACAGCAAAGAAGAAGCCTTACGTTTGGGTCACGACTTTATTGGAACTGAACACTTAATGTTAGGTATTTTGAGAGACGGCAACGGCAAAGCAATAGATATATTAAATAACTTATCCGTTGATTTGGATTTTCTTCGTCGTAAAGTAGAGATTTTGAGTCCAGCCATCCCAAACATCGAAATTAACAACGAAAAGAAAAACCTGCATCTTACCCGTCAAGCAGAAAGAGCATTAAAAACTACTTTTCTTGAAGCAAAGGTCTTTCAAAGTTCTCTTATCAGTACGGCGCATCTTTTATTATGCATTTTAAGAAACGAAAACGATCCTACAACTAAGCTGCTAAATAAATTAAAAATTGATTATGACACAGCTAAAGAACAATATCTAAATATGAAACCAAACAACAACGAAGAAGAATTCTTAGAAAATCTTCCTAAAGCATCCGATTCTTACAATGAAGATTCAGGACAAGATGACAGCCTTAAAGGAGATAATTTTAATAATCCAGCCAACAAATCCAACAAAAAATCAAAGACTCCAGTTTTAGATAATTTTGGACGGGATTTAACCGAAATGGCAGAAGAAGGAAAACTAGACCCTGTAGTAGGTCGTGAGAAAGAAATCGAGCGCGTTTCTCAAATTTTGAGCCGCCGTAAGAAGAACAATCCCTTATTAATTGGAGAACCTGGTGTTGGAAAATCAGCTATTGCAGAAGGTTTAGCCTTGCGTATTATTCAAAAGAAAGTATCTCGTATTTTATTCAATAAAAGAGTGGTTACTCTTGACTTAGCTAGCTTAGTTGCTGGAACAAAATACCGCGGACAGTTTGAAGAACGCATGAAAGCCGTGATGAATGAATTAGAAAAGAATGACGATATTATTCTTTTTATTGATGAAATCCATACCATTGTAGGCGCTGGCGGTGCAACTGGTTCTTTAGATGCTTCCAACATGTTTAAACCTGCTTTAGCTAGAGGAGAGATACAGTGCATCGGAGCCACAACACTTGATGAATACCGTCAATATATTGAAAAAGATGGCGCTTTAGAAAGACGTTTTCAAAAAGTAATCGTAGAACCAACTTCTGTTGAAGAAACAATTACGATTTTGAATAACATCAAAAACAAATACGAAGACCACCACAATGTAACCTATACACCCGAAGCTATCGAGGCTTGTGTTAAATTGACCAATCGCTATATGTCTGAACGTTTTCTTCCAGACAAAGCTATTGATGCTTTAGACGAAGCTGGATCTCGTGTGCACATCACCAACATTGATGTTCCAATACAAGTTTTAGAGCTAGAACGTCAATTAGAAGATGTTAGGGAATTGAAAAATTCTGTGGTTAAAAAACAGAAATATGAAGAAGCTGCAAAATTGCGCGATGATGAAAAACGGATTGAAAAAGACCTATCTATCGCACAAGAGCAATGGGAAGAGGATGCTAAGAATAATAGAATCCAAGTAACCGAAGACAATGTGGCTGATGTAGTTTCCATGATGACAGGAATTCCTGTAAATCGAATCGCACAAACAGAAAGTAACAAATTAGCTAGACTTCCAGAATTGATCCAGGATAAAGTAATTGGACAAAATGAGGCCGTTTTAAAAATTGCCCGATCCATTCAAAGAAACCGTGCGGGTTTGAAAGATCCTAACAGACCTATTGGTTCCTTTATATTTTTAGGACAAACTGGAGTTGGAAAAACGCAATTAGCAAAAGTGTTAGCTAAAGAATTATTTGATTCAGAAGATGCTTTGGTACGTATTGACATGAGTGAATACATGGAAAAATTCGCTATTTCACGTTTGGTTGGAGCACCTCCAGGATATGTTGGGTATGAAGAAGGCGGACAATTAACCGAGAAAGTACGCAGAAAACCGTATTGTGTGGTTTTACTTGATGAGATTGAAAAAGCACACCCTGATGTTTTCAACATGATGTTACAAGTTTTGGATGATGGTTATTTAACGGATAGCTTAGGTCGAAAAATCGATTTTAAAAATACCATCATTATTATGACTTCTAATATTGGAGCACGTCAGTTAAAAGATTTTGGACAAGGAGTTGGTTTTGGAACCTCAGCGAAAATATCTCAAGCAGATGAAAACTCGAAAAGTATTATCGAGAGCGCTTTAAAGAAAGCTTTTGCACCAGAATTTCTAAACCGAATTGATGATGTGATTGTATTTAATGCATTAGAAAAACATGATATTGATTTGATTATCGAAATTGAATTGAAAAAGTTATATGCTCGAATTAAGGAATTAGGCTACGAACTCAATCTTTCTGAGAAAGCCAAAGCCTATATTGCAGAGAAAGGGTTTGACAAACAATTTGGTGCAAGACCATTAAAAAGAGCCATCCAAAAATATGTGGAAGACACTTTAGCGGAAGAAATAATCACCTCTAAAATTAGTGCTGGAGACGAAATCTATATGGACTTAGATGATACTTCTCAAGAATTGACCGTTACAATAAACAAAACTGAAAAACCTACTAATTAGTAGGTTTTTTTTTAAACGATTCTTTAGAAATTTATAATATTTTCAAAAAAAAGAGTACTTTCGATTAAAGTTTTAAATCTAAATAAAATGTTACAAGATAAAGTAATTCTTGGAAGCGAAGAATGGTGTTCTTTTCCTGAATTGGGTATTCCAACCATTAAAGCCCGTGTAGATTCTGGTGCCAAAACCTCAGCTTTACATGCGATAAACATTTCCCCATTTATAAAAAACGACATGAATTGGGTGAAATTTGATATCAATCCGATTCAAAACAACTTAAAAACAGTTATTCATTGCGAAGCCCCTTTAGTTGATAAAAGAATCGTGAAAAGCTCTAGTGGATTTAGAGAACAACGCTATGTTATTCAAACTTCCTTAGAAATAGGTAATAAAATTTGGAACATTGAAATGACCTTAACCAATCGAGATTCTATGGGATTTCGTATGTTGTTAGGTCGCGAAGCTATGAGTGGTCGTATTTTAGTAGACCCCGAAAAGAAATACCTTT
>CALQBR020000019.1 GCA_943328865.2 Sphingobacterium thalpophilum | reverse complement strand
TCTTACTATTTCACTTCCTATGGAACCCGCTGCTCCAGTTATCAATATAGTTTTATTTTTTAATTGGGCAGAAATAGCCTTATTATTTAATACAATTGGTTTTCTCTCCAATAAGTCCTGAATTTGAAAACTCATTACCTTTTTTGAAATTTCACCATTGTCTTCCCAATCAGCAATAGTAGGAACCGTGAAAATTTTATAGTTATAATCCAAGCAATCCTCAACGATGGCTAATTTATCAGACTTTTTTAAACTTTTATCAGCTAAAATAAGGGCTTGTGCACCTACAGATCGCATCATTATTGACATTCTTCTTTTTAGAAAATAGATCGGTAAATCGAGTATTCGTTTGGAAGTATTTTGATTTTCTTTACTTATAAAACCAACAATCCTAAATCTTTTTGGTTCTTCTGCCCGTAAAGCATTTACTATTGCAATAGCATTAGCATCCACACCATAAATAAGTACCTTTAATAAATCGGAATTACTTTTTTCAGTTTTATAACGTTCAAAAGTTAATTTTACAAAAATTCTAAATAAAAACAAAGATAAAAAAGAAATCAAATAATTAAAAAACAACCCTGGCATCAGGTATATTTTTTTTCCAATTGATAAATATACTCCATAATTAATGAAGACCAAAAGGAAAAATGAAGCAGAAGTAGAAGCTAACAATTTAAGACCATCTGTAAACGTGGAATATCTAATAATCCCTGAATAAGTTCTAAAAACTAAAAAGAAAATCGAATTGACCAAAACAACCAAACTATAACGCAAAGAAGCATCTAGTGTGTCATAAAAATCAACTTTAAGATTTGACATTAGAAAATAAGACAGTAAGGTCGCGAAGCCTACAATAAAGACATCAAGACAAAATATAATCCACCTTGGGACATACGCCGAATTGACAAATCGGTTATCCAAAACAATTCCTGGCATAACCAAAAAAACAATCTTCTTTAAAAATTCCAAAAATCTATTTTTCAATTCAAATGCTTTTTAAGTAGGTTATCAAAGTATCCTTGTTGTTTGAAATATGATTTAAATTAACATATTAATGCAAAAAGAAATCATTAAATACCTTAACTATTCTTTCTTTTTCTAATGCCGTCAAATTCGAACCAGAGGGCAAACACAATCCATCTTCAAACAAATGCTCAGCAACAAGTCCTCCATAATAGGGATATTTTTGAAAAACCGGTTGTAAATGCATCGGTTTCCAAAGAGGACGGCTCTCAATATTGTCTTTTTCTAAAGCCATTCGCAAATCTTCTCTTGTTTTTCCATTTAATTTGTCGGGAAACATCATTATTGCCGATAGCCAATGATTTGAATAAAAATCAGTACTTGGTTCTGAAAATACCGTAACGCCATCAATTTGCTTAAAATAATCAACATAGAACTGATTCATTTCCCTACGCAAAGCAACATGACTGTCCAAGACTTCCATTTGCCCACGACCAATTCCTGCGCAAATATTACTCATTCGGTAATTATACCCAATTTCTGAATGCTGATAATGAGGTGCCTGATCTCTAGATTGGGTAGCAAAAAAAACTGCTTTCTCTTTTAACTCTTCAGTATTGGTAACAATTGCTCCACCTCCTGAGGTAGTAATAATTTTATTTCCATTGAAAGACAACACCCCTATACTTCCAAAAGTACCACATTTCTGATCTTTATAGCTACTCCCTAAGGCTTCCGCGCTATCTTCCAAGACTGGAATTTCATATCGATTGGCTACTGCTAAAATGGCTTCTACTTTAAAAGGCATACCGTACAAATGAACTGCAATAATAGCTTTTGGTTTTC
Organism: Sphingobacterium thalpophilum; assembly: GCA_943328865.2. Taxonomy (GTDB): domain Bacteria; phylum Bacteroidota; class Bacteroidia; order Flavobacteriales; family Flavobacteriaceae; genus Flavobacterium. The sequence continues at coordinate 8,875 of CALQBR020000019.1, read as the reverse complement.
TACCTTTTGCTATACGATCAATAATTGCTTCTTCCAATGCTTCTGGACACATGTTCCAAGTATCCGACTCGCTATCTATAAAAACAGGAGTAGCTCCCTGGTATAAAATTGGATTGGCTGAAGCCGAAAACGTCATACTTTGACAAATTACCTCATCACCCGCTTTAACACCTAACAAGATTAAACCCAAATGTATAGCAGCTGTACCAGAACTTAATGCGCCTACAAAAACGTTTTGATTGAGGTAACTTTCCAAGTCTTGCTCCAATCCAGTAACATTTGGTCCTAAAGGCGCCACCCAATTCGTATCGAAAGCTGCTTGTACATATTTTTCTTCCGATCCTCCCATATGAGGAGAGGAAAGCCATATTTTTGAATCTATCATCTTCAACGTGGACTTAATTTATGCAAAGATATTATATAATTCCATTTTTTCGACCAATCAATTGAGACTTATCTGATTATTTTTAATTGAATTCTTTTTTTGTCCAAAGAGGGTATTGAAAAGAATTCGAATATCAAACCAGAAATTTCGATGGTAATAATAATATAAATTCATTTTTACCTTATCCGGAAAAATAAAGGTATCATTATAGTACAAAGCGTTTTTTTGTTGTGCCAGTAACTCTTCTTCGTTAAAATATTTTAAAGAGGCCTCACTAGTCAGTCCAGGTTTCAACTCTAATATTTTTCTAGATTCTCCTTGTAATTGATCGTAATATCCCGGGATGTCTGGACGAGGACCAACAAAACTCATATCTCCAATTATAACATTAACTAACTGGGGTAACTCGTCAAGTTTTGATTTTCGAAATAAACGACCTATTGTAGAAATACGATTTGTCTTGGGATTGATTGTTTTTATTTTGAAAATTTTGAAAATTTTACCATACTGACCAATTCTATTTTGAACAAACATTCCATTAGATTGTGTATCAATTGAGGCAAAAATCCACAAGATAAAAATGAACCACCCAAATAGTACTAAACCAATAAATGAGAAGAAAAAATCAAACAACCTTTTTAACATCACGTATCAATATTAAAACGCATTATATTTTATAATCCGACCCGGATTACCAACAACAACAGCAAAATCAGGAACATTCGTTATTATTACCGCCCCTGCTCCTATCGTTGCCCATTTCCCAATTCTAACCCCTTGAATAACGCAAGCGCCTATTCCAATTTGCGTCCCCTCTCCAACAAACACATCACCTGCCAAGGCCACATTGGGAGATATATGAACAAAATCTCCAATCCAACAATCATGATCTATAGAAGCATTCGTATTTAGAATAACGTGATTTCCTACTTTACTACCAGAATTAACACTTACTCCCGCCATGATTACCGTTCCAACTCCTATGAGAGCCCTTTTAGATAAATTGACAGATGGGTGCATTGACTGGACAAACCTTCCATTTAAACGACTTACAATTTCTTTTCGAATTGTATTCCCTCCAATAGAAACAATTAAATGATCTTTTTCTATATCAAAACTAACCGGCAATTCCTGAAAGACAGGATACCCTAATAAACTGACAATAGAAGGGTTATCATCAATCAATCCTGCAACCTTTTTTTGCTCTAGTTCTAAAGTTTCTATAATCACTTTAGCATGTCCACTTGCCCCATATAAGTATATCATGACTGATTCCCTTTAAAAAATTCCATTGTCACTGATGCGGAACTACTTATTCCATCACTTTTAATTACCTTCAAAAAAGTTTTAAATAGTATTTGTACGTCTAAACCAAAAGATACACTATCTACATACTGCACATCATATTCAAATTTCTGTTCCCAACCAATAGCATTTCTGCCATTTACCTGAGCCCAGCCCGTAATACCAGGTTTTACTTCATGTCGTCTACTTTGAAAATCATTATACAAAGGCAAGTATTGCGGTAATAAAGGACGTGGCCCTACCAAACTCATATCCCCTTTTAGTACATTAATCAATTGTGGGATTTCGTCTAGAGAAGTTTTTCTCACAAAAGCACCTACTTTAGTTAATCGTTCTGCATCTGACAATAAGTTCCCATCGCTGTCTTTTTTATCATTCATCGTTTTGAACTTAATAATTTTGAACAAATGTTGATTTTTGCCTGGACGGCTTTGAAAGAAAAAAGGTTTTCCTTGATTAGAAAAATACAAACCAATTATAACTAAAATAAATATCGGACTCAATACAATAAGTCCAATCAACGCAGCTATAAGGTCTATAACACTTTTAAAAAAGAGTTTATACATAAAATTGTTAATCAATTTATATTTTCTATGAGATTTACAAACTTTTTACACAAAATGCATTTGTCATATTCATCCTGTGCCAATTTTCGAGAATTTAAACCCATCTTTATTTCTATACTCTTATTTGATTGCAAAAAAAGTATTTTATCTACTAATTCAATCGGATTATTAGGGTTTACATAATAACCACATTGGTTATTTTCAACTAAATCCTTAGTCCATCCTGCAGAATTAACAATAATTGGCTTCCCAGCTGACAAAGAATCAAATAATTTGTTTGGTGAATTAGTGTATAAAATTGGTATATCCATAAAACTAACAATAGATATATCAGAAAAATTTACAATTTCTGATGTTGTATTCATTGGGAAACTCCCTAAAAAATGGACGTTCTTAAGATTGTACATTTCACATTTATGGATCAATTCAGATTCTGTAGATCCTCCACCAATGAATAAAAAATCAATGCTATTGTTATCCTTTAATAATTTAGCACTTTCAATAATTGTCATAGCGCCATTTGCCAGTCCGAGTGATCCAAAATGGATTACTTTAAAACTATTTTTATTCAATCCTAACTTTGTCATTAAATCAAAGTTATTTTCTCTTGGCCAGAATTCATCAATTTTAGCCATATTAGAAATAATTGATATTTTTGAATCTGAAATATTTTTTTTCCTAACCCCATCAGCCATTCCTGGTGAAAGTGCAATTATATGTGATGCGTTTTCATAGATAAACTTTTCGAAATAATTTGCAATTGCTATAACGAATGAATTTTTTAAGGCGCCCATTTGAATCGGAACTTCTGGCCAAAGATCACGAACTTCAAACACAAAAGGAATATTCTTAAACTTTTTTAAAACTAAGGCAGGAAAACCAATTGTTAGTGGTGTTGAAGTTGCAATTACCAAATCAATATCTTTCACTTTCAACGCCATCAATGTAGATCTAAACATAAAACGAATAAATGAACTTAATCTAGCAAAAAAGCCCATATTTTGATTATAGGGAACTTTTAGATATATCACATCTAAACCGTCAATAGATTTCTTAACTACTTTAGATGAAATTTGGCTACTTGTCGTAAGCATAATAACCTCGTGACCATTCTTAATAAGTTCTTTTGCAATCCAATAAGAACGAGTTCCTCCTGGCTCTTGAGGAGTTTTGAAATATTGGTGTATATAAAGGATCTTCATTAATAATTATTGTCTAATTCAAACTCTTTCAATATTTTTTTGGCTTCATTTATATCATAATTCCAAAATTCAGTATCTTTAAGTTTTTTAAAAATTTCTTCATCAAACCGATTCTTGTATATCTTGGCTGGATTCCCAAAAACAATTGAGTTCTCAGGAACATCCTTATTCACAAACGATAGTGCTCCAATTACTGAACTATTTCCAATTTTTACACCTTGTTTTATTATTGAACCAGCAGCAATCCATACATCATTCCCAATAATTACTCTATTATTATAGGAACATTTGTCACTTAAAAAAGTAGAGGAACTCAGCCACCAATATGAATGTTCCATACCACCAATCTGTACTCCAGGTGCAATTGAACAATAATTACCAATTTCTGTATTAACAATTACCACATTACAACCTATATAAGAATTCATTCCAACTTTAGACCTTGCAATTAGCACATTATTACTTATTCTAACACTTAAACTAATTGAGTTTTTTTTTAAAATATTAATAGGTAATCGCAAAATATTTTTAAAATAAAAAAAGGGCTTTTTGATCATCTAAGTATTGATTTATAAATTTCTAAATATTTCAAAGATATGTTTTGCCAATGAAATTTTTGAAAATTAATTTTGTTTATTTCAAAATTATTGTAGTTATCTATTAGGTATTTCAATCCATAATAGATCTCTTCATCCGATCTGGAATTAACTCCAATTCCGATATTTTCTTCGAAGGCACCATCTATCCCTTGATTATTAGTGAATAAAATTGGTAATCCTTGAGACAAAGCTTCAACATATACTAATCCGAATGTTTCATAATGAGAAGCCATAGCAAAAATATCTGATTCTTTATATATTTTTAATAATTCTTCTAAAGAAGAGACAACTCCAAAATACTTAATTTTACCTATGTTTCTAGAAATAGTTTCTTCAACTTCTTTTTGACATTCCCCCAAACCGCCTACAAGATTAAGTTTTAATGAGTTATCTTTTTTACTCAATTCTAAAAAAGATTTAATAATTGACAACACATTTTTATTACTATCAAAACGTCCTATAAATAATATCTCTTTAGGATTTTTTTTCTCCTTTTTGTTTATATTATTGAGCCAAAATTGATCTATTCCATTATTAATTACAATAGTCTTATCCATATATTCAGAACTTTTCCATTTTATTAATCTATTTTTATAAAATAGATTATAATTTGATTGGCTTATAAATATTATTTTTTTTGCGTTCTTTAAAATTCTATGAGCTAAATAAATCAGATCGGGTCTATATTTTAAAAAAACATTAATATCTGTATTACGGACACATACGATATAAGGTAAATTATATTTTTTAAAAATCTCATATGCCAAAGCGCCATCGCTGAATAAAGTGGTTGCATGAATGATGTCGACATTTTTAATCTCGTTAGACAATTCGAGATCTCTAAATAGTTTTTTTATTTTGGCTCCAAAAAAAAACCTATGGAATTTATATAACAAACTTGAAAATAAAACTGTAGAATCTTGAACAATAAAATTTATTTTGTTATTTTCAATTTTAGAATTAACCCTTAATGGAGTGAAAACTTTCTGACATATACCTAATTGATCTAAATTAGAATATAGATTACTATGAACTTTTGTCAACAAAAAATCGTTGCAAATATGTAAAACTGACATGTTTTTCATTTTTTTGTAATGTACTAACAAAGACAACTCTAGCTAAGTAATTAAATACTGTTAAATGCTATGAGTTAAAAAAACTAACTAAAAAACTCAATATTCTAATTTTAAAACACCCAAAACGATTATTAATCTAAATATTTTACAAATTTAAACTTTCGACTTACTTAGTTAAATTATATTTTTGTTAAAGATTTCATTTTCGTTTAAATTGTAATAATTAATTAAATTTCTTATTTGAAGATCATTCCCACCTCCTAAAACGTTATATGAGCTTAAATTTATGTTGTTAAAATTAAGAATCGGAATGTAATTTGAAAAATAATTACTTTTAACTGTCTTCGTACCGACCATCTGGGCCATAAAATTTAACCAAACATCGTCAGCTGCCAAACAAATATTTAAGAAAACCTCCTTGTTTAATACCTCAGGATGCAACATCTCTAGCTTATATAGTGTTCCACCGCCACTAGTCTGGAAAAGGTCAGAAGTAGGATTCACAAAATCTCTTGCTATCTGCCATCGCTTGTAAGGTAAAATTGTATTATTATCCTTATTAACAATAAATCCTCTATGACAACATATAGAATTAGGAAAAATTTCATGAAGATTCAATAAACTTTCAATTAAAAAATCAGTATAAAAAAGATCATCATCAACTGTTATTATTATATCTTTTGGAAATTCTTTAAAAGCATAATAATATTTTTTATGTGAACGTAAATCTTCATCCACAAAACGAAACTCAACACCATTTTTTTTATATTTCAAAAGTTTTATTGGCAAATCTAATTCACCCCTTACAAATTGCTCCTTTGATAACCATAAAATTATATTATTTGGCATTCTTGTCTGCCGTAAAAGACATTCTATAACAAGCCATATTTTATTTATTCTATTTGGAAATGTTGTTATTGAAACTATAACCTTATTGTCATCCTTACTTTCTAATTTTTTATCAGTAGGATTTAGTCTAAAATATATTGGCATTATAATATTAACAAAACTACGAACTGAAAATCTCAAAAAAGAATAAAATTTTAACCTTGATAAGATTAAATTACTATTATTGATACTGGTATAAATGCTATCAAATCTATTAATCATATACAATTTTATCTTTAAATATTACAAATAATGATGCGAGATATATCCATACATAAACATGATTAATATAGTTACTATTAATCACAAATGTTATAGGAAAAGTTAATAATGTAGATATCAGTAAAGTTTTGCTAATAAGATTAGCATTAACAATTTTTTTATAAATCCTAAATAGTAAAATAATAAAGAAAATAAAAACTATAAGTCCGTATTGCGATATAATTTCTATGAATATATTATGGGGTGCTTCTAAATAAGAATTATAATTCATCCTTACATTATCAGAAAAATTACCTGCTCCAATCCCAACAAAATTAGAATTTAATAACATATCAATCCCAATTCTAACCAAATCCATTCTTCCTTGATCTTCAAATCCTGCGTTACTTAATCTAAAAGCCAAATAGTCAAAATTATCGAGATAAAACAACCAAAAAAACACAGAACTTAAGATTAATAAGAAAGTAACCAGAAATTTTTTGAGAAAAAAAACATTATTTCTATAAAAAGCCAAAACAAATATAAATAACATAATAATTGAACTCAACAATGCACCTCTACTTGCATTTGTTAAAATAATAAAGAAAATTGAAATTAGGGCAAAAAAAGAAATTAACTTTTCCTTTTTATTATTTGAATTAAACAATAGAGACAATACAAAAGGGAGTGCTAATACTAAATTAAAATTATATAAATTATAATTTCCAAATGTAACCGAAGCAAATCTTTTTAAATTTCCTAATCCCCCAATTAAGGTATCTGATTGATAATAGGATAATTCCAAATGGTAATCATATTGAATTTCATAAAAAGCTAAGGGCAAGGTACATAAAACAAAAAAAAGCCAGCCTAAACAAAGTGAATAAAGTGGTTTATTTGCCTTTTTATAAAAAAAAATTATTTCAAAGAAGAGAAGACAATTTATACTCATATAAAGAGCTTCTTTTAAGGAGTTCTCTTGATTAATAGAGTAAAAAACTGAAAGCAGACCGATTGTTATGAATAAAATGAATAAAAACCCTGCGATTTTCATGTCTTTTGTCATTTTACAATCCCTCAAACTAGTTATTAAAAGAGGAATAGACGCCAATGCTAACAAGCGGGTAACTTGAAAAACCCCTCCAAAAAGACCAAATATCTGACTAAATATGATAAGAATAAGAATTCTATCATATTTAGTCATTTCTATTTTTGAAGAAATAATCATATTTTTCTAATTTGTTTAGAAATCATTTTACCAAAGAAAGCGAAAAACATAATAATAATACCAAAACCATAAATTAATGTAGAAATATAAATATTTTTAATATCAATGATACTTTTAATAAAAAATATCATTGGTCCTAATATAAATGATAGAAGAACGGGCTTGTAAAAAGACTTCACAAATTCATAAATACTTATTATATCTAGTATTCTAAACACTACAATTTTCCAGTATACAAATACAAAAAGAAATGCATAAACTGCTTGAGCAATTGCAACGCCAATTATACCTCCTAAATAAGCCCCAAGCACAATAAATATAGGATTGCATAATACTCTAATTTGAGTCCATCTAAAACCAACTTCTGTTCTCCCCAAAGCAATAATTATTGATGAGGCACAACTTACAATTGAAGAAAACAAACCCCAAATACAAAGAATTTCTAAAACCAAAGAACTCTCAACATATTCTTTTCCATAAAATAAAAACAAAATTTCTTTAGACTGAATAGCTAAGACTAAAAAAACCAAAGCATTTATAAATGCTATCACATTTATCATTGACAAATACCTATCTTTCAAAATTAACACTTTATCTTGTAGAGATGCAAATATAGGAATTGTAACTTTTGTTATTATTTGATTCATTGATCCATAAATTCTAAAAACCAAAGTTTTAATGATCGAATAAAGCCCCATTTCTCCTAAAGGCAACAACTTACCCAAAATAAGAATATCTATTTGTGATGATAAATAATCTAAAATTTGTGAACCTGTTTGAAAAAAACCAATTCTATAAAAAGTTTTTGATTCTTTATAATTAAAATAAAAAATAAGTGGTTTTGATTTCAAATTGATTAAAATCAAGAAAAGGGAATTAATTGTAGATGCAAACAAAATTGAAAAAACCAAACTCCAGATTCCAGCTCCTTTGAACGCTAATATTACGACTAGTATTAATGATAATAATTCAGAAATAATTTTAACAATAGCTAATTGTTTAAATTGCAAGGATTTTTGCATAAATACAGAGAACTGCCTTCCTGAATTAGAAATAATGATATCAAGTCCCATGATAGGAAGTAAATATTTTAAATCAGGAGAATCATAAAAATTTGATATTATTGGGGTAATTAAAAATAAAACAACGTAGAGTAATAAAGACAAAAACACACTCCCCCAATATAAACTACTATATTCTCTCTTTGAAATATTATTCCTAGAAAGCAAAGCAGTGGAAACACCTAAATCCGCAAAAATATTTGTAAACCCCAAGACAAATAAAACTATAGCCACTAATCCAAAATCAGATTTATCAAGAAAACGGGTTAAAATTGAAATTCGTAATAAATAAACGATACTTAGAACTACAAAAGAAAATGCAGTCCAAGAAGTTCCTTTTAATAACATTCCTTTTGTTTTGTCT
>CALQBR020000018.1 GCA_943328865.2 Sphingobacterium thalpophilum | reverse complement strand
AGCCGCTATTCTATCTATTGCATGTATACTATTCAGAATATCTAATATTTCGAGTTCGGTGTTTTCAATTTTAAGAAAATAATCCACTTTTTTAAACTCTGGCAAAAGGTATACTTTGGTGGAAACTTCTAGATTGGTATCGGTAAATAAATTTTGAGTAGTCTCTTTTTTTTCAACGGTGAATACGTTTTTGTTTTGAATGAGATCCCATTGGGTGTCATTTTTCTCATCTTCAAAATGAAACCTAGAAAAATAGGGATCCTCTTCTTTAGTAGGATTTTGCATCTGGTTTCTTTTTAAGCGGATTGGCAATTTTTGATTTAAAAAATAAGCCAAACGATAATCTTCTAATGAAGTATGAATAGCAATGAGTTCATAATCCACTTCATCAAATTCTTCAATATGCAACTTATAGAGAGCCATATCTGATTAAAAAAGAGATGTAAATATACTCTTTCTACACGAAAAAAAATAGGAATAACGATGACCTTTACGTTAATTCATTCGGGATGCAATGGTATTATACAACTAGACAAATGGAGGTTATTTTTTGTCTATTTTTTCTTGGAAAGCAAAATAGCCCCTTTGGGATGCTTTTTCTTCGGCTTTCTTTTTGGAAGTCGCTCTCGCTTTTGCAACTACTTTTCCGTCAATGCTTAATTTGACGCCAAAGAGTCGTTCTCCTGTAATTTCATTGTCTTCATAAACGTCATAATGGAATGTTTTCTTCTCCTTTTGACACCACTCAATCAACAAGCTTTTGTAACTGATTACTTTGCCTTCTAGTTTAGCAATATCAACATAAGGGGTAATCACTCTTTTTTGAATGAATTTTTCACAGTAAGTATAGCCTCTATCAAGAAAAACAGCGCCAACCAAAGCTTCGAAGAGATTACCGTGGATATTTTCGCCGAAATGCAAAACAGGTACTTTGCTTTCGATAAATTGCACTAAATTTAAATCGCGACCCAGTTCATTCAGATGTTCTCTACTGACAATCTTAGAACGCATTTTTGTTAAATACCCTTCATCACCAGCAGGTGCTTTGTTAAAAAGATGGGCGGCAATTACGGTGCTCAATATCGAATCTCCTAGAAATTCCAGTCTTTCGTAATTTATAGGATTCCCTTTTTGATCAACTTTGCTTAAGGAACGATGCGTGAATGCTTTTTTATAGTGACTAATGTCAATGATTTTGAAACCCAGGATTTTTTGAATATCAGTAAAAAAAATCCCGTCTTCTGGAGTACGGGATTTTTGAAATATTTTTCTGATTATATTCATAGAATAGTATTAAAGCACTAATTTTTTAACCAATACACAAGCATTGTGTCCGCCAAAACCGAAGGTGTTACTCATAAGGACCTTAACGTCTCTTTTTTGGGCTTTATTGAAAGTAAAGTTTAATTTGTTGTCAATGTTCTCATCATCGGTAAAATGATTGATGGTAGGAGGAACAATTCCATGCTTTATAGAAAGGATAGAAGAAATGGTTTCTACAGCTCCGGCTGCACCTAATAAGTGCCCCGTCATTGATTTGGTAGAATTTAAATTCATCGTGTAGGCATGTTCGCCAAAAACATGAAGAATGGCTTTGCTTTCTGCGATATCTCCAAGAGGCGTTGACGTTCCGTGCATATTCACGCCATCAACATCAGTTGGTTTTAATCCTGCATCGCGCAAACAGTTGATCATTACGTTTTTAGCGCCCAATCCTTCAGGATGTGGTGCGGTAATATGATGCGCATCGGCAGACATTCCACCACCGCCAATTTCGCAGTAAATAGTAGCCCCACGAGCAATAGCGTGTTCGTATTCTTCTAAAACTAAAGCCCCTGCACCTTCTCCTAAAACAAATCCGTCACGGTCTTTATCCATTGGTCTTGAAGCTGTTTTTGGGTCGTCATTTCTAGTGGATAAGGCATGCATGGCGTTGAAACCACCCATTCCAGCAATGGTAACTGCGGCTTCAGAACCACCAGTTATCATAGCATCAGCATGACCTAATCGGATATAATTGAAAGCGTCAATGATCGCATTGGTAGAGGAAGCACAAGCAGAAACAGTTGCAAAGTTAGGACCTCTAAAGCCATATTTTATAGAAATATGTCCACAAGCAATATCAGAAATCATCTTTGGAATAAAGAAAGGATTGAATCTTGGTGTTCCATCTCCTTTAGCGAAATCGAGCATTTCGATTTGGAAAGTCTCTAAGCCACCAATCCCAGATCCCCAAATTACACCCACTCTGTCTTTGTCTAATTTGTCTAAATCAAAATTAGCATCACGAACCGCTTCGTCTGATGAAACCAAGGCATACTGTGCATAACGGTCCATTTTTCGCGCTTCTTTTCGATCCATGAAATCCTCGACTTTGAAACCTTTTAATTCACAGGCAAACTGCGTTTTAAACTTTGAAGCATCAAAATAAGTAATGGGAGCAGCACCACTAACACCGTTAATTAGTCCATTCCAATATTCTTGAATGTTATTTCCAATAGGGGTAAGTGCACCTAAACCTGTTACTACAACTCGCCTTAATTCCATACGTGTCATTTTATAGTTATCAATCAAAACAAATAATACCTATGCTTTCTTCTATGTATAAATCATAAAAAGACATAGGTATTACAATAATTATTTTTGAGATTGAATAGTCAATCTGTGATTTAAAATGTTTAAAAAAATAATAACACCCGCAAACGTTTAGGCCTACGGGTGTAAAATGTATTATTTTTTTGCTTCTTCGATGTAAGAAATTGCTTGACCTACAGTAGCAATGTTTTCAGCTTGGTCGTCTGGAATTTGGATATCAAATTCTTTTTCAAACTCCATGATAAGCTCAACAGTGTCTAATGAATCAGCTCCTAAATCATTCGTGAAGCTAGCTTCTGTTACAACTTCGTTCTCGTCAACGCCTAATTTGTCTACGATAATCGCTTTTACTCTTGATGCAATGTCTGACATAATCTTTAATTTTAAAATTTAATTTGATGGCAAAAATAAAAAACTTTATTTTAAAACCACGTTTTAGTTAATAAATCTGACGGCGAAAATAAAAAAAAAATTCCATAAAGACTTCTGAAATCGATTAATTATCATTAATTATTCTTTTTTTTGCACCATAAAACCACGAAATAAATGAAGAACATAGTTGTATTTGCTTCGGGATCGGGCACTAATGCGGAAAATATCATCGCGCATTTTAATAAAACCAACTCAGCAAATGTTGTGGCGGTATTCTCTAATAATCCGAATGCCAAAGTACTAGACAAAGCTAAAAAATGGAATGTTCCCACCATTGTTTTCAGTAAAGAAGCTCTTTTTTCGAAGGAATTACCCGAAAAACTAAATGCTTTCCAACCTGATTTAATTGTTCTTGCCGGTTTTTTATTAAAATTTCCACCTACTATTATTGCATCCTATCCCCACAAAGTTATTAATATTCATCCAGCACTCTTACCAAAATATGGTGGAAAAGGAATGTATGGAATGAATGTACATCGTGCCGTTATTGAAAATAAAGAATCCCAAACTGGCATTACCATTCATTTTGTGAATACGGATTATGATGAAGGCCATATTATTTTCCAAAAAAGGGTGCCTTTGACTGGTCTTGAATCCCCAGAAGTAGTCGCCGAGAAAGTGCACCAATTAGAATTGGAGTATTTTCCAGGTGTAATTGAAAATGTTTTGAACCTTCCGAATCAATATTAAAATAACCAATATCAAATGAGTCACGACGTGCATATTTATACCGATGGTGCTGCCAAAGGCAATCCGGGACCTGGAGGTTATGGTGTCGTAATGGAATGGGTAGGGAAACCTTATAAAAAAGAATTCTATGAAGGATTTCGTCATACCACCAATAATAGGATGGAGTTGCTGGCCGTCATTGTAGGGCTTGAAAAATTAAAAAATCCAAAGTCAAAAGTGCTCGTTGTTTCCGATTCTAAATATGTAGTAGATTCGGTACTGAAAGGTTGGGTTTTTGGCTGGGAGAAAAAAGGATTTACAGGAAAGAAAAATCCAGATTTATGGATCAGATTCTTAAAAATATACCGCCAACACCATGTTGATTTTAAATGGATTAAGGGACACAACAATCACCTGCAAAATGAAAGATGTGATGAATTGGCCGTAATGGGATCTCAGGGGAGTTCGCTTTCTATAGATGCCTTTTATGAAAAAGAAGAGCGTGGCTTCTTGTAACTTACAAATCCATTGTCTGTCCAATTAAGATAACGCTTAATTTCCATTTTGAACCCTTTGCAACTTTCAAAGTTATAAAGTATCTTTGTCCCTTAATTTAAAAATTTAAAAAGGAACAGCGCATCACGTAAATTTGATGCAATCACCTCTTAAATGTTTGAATATCATATCCCTAAAAAACAAATAGTACCTACTTATGAATAAATTATTGATTGTTGGAACGGTTGCTTTCGACGCTATTGAAACACCTTTCGGTAAAACCGATAAAATCTTAGGAGGTGCTGGAACTTACATCGGACTTTCGGCTTCTCATTTTAATTTGCAATCGGCCATCGTTTCAGTAGTGGGTGACGATTTCCCACAAGAATATTTAGATTTATTGACAGCAAGAAATATTGACATTTCGGGTCTTGAAGTAGTAAAAGGAGGGAAAACCTTTTTTTGGAGCGGTCGTTACCACAACGATTTGAACTCTAGAGATACCTTAGATACCCAGTTGAATGTATTGGCTGATTTTCAACCAAAAGTACCTCAAAACTTCAAAAATGCTGAGGTCGTGATGTTAGGGAATCTGCATCCATTAGTACAATCTAGCGTTTTAGACCAAATGGAAGCCAAACCTAAGTTGGTGGTTTTAGACACCATGAATTTTTGGATGGATTGCGCTTTAGCGGATTTGTTAAACGTAATCAAACGAGTAGATGTTATTACCATCAATGATGAAGAAGCCCGTCAACTTTCTGGTGAATATTCATTAGTAAAGGCGGCCGCCAAAATCCGCACGATGGGACCCAAATATGTTGTGATTAAAAAAGGAGAACATGGCGCGTTATTGTTTCATGACAAAGATATTTTCTTTGCTCCAGCCTTGCCTTTAGAGGAAGTTTTTGATCCAACTGGAGCTGGAGATACTTTCGCGGGAGGATTTGCAGGATTCATCACACAAACCGGAAACATTTCTTTTGAGAACATGAAAAACGCCATTATTTATGGTTCAAATCTGGCTTCTTTTTGCGTGGAGCAATTTGGAACAGAAAGAATGATTGGTCTTGAGCATAGCGATGTGGTGAATAGATTGGCACAATTCAAGTCATTAACACAATTTGATATTACTTTATAATACATTTCTGGCAAAGCCTCGGAGACGGGGCTTTTTCAATTCCTAAACAATCGATAACGATTGTTTAAAACACTTACAAAAACTACAAACCCCAGCACAATGAGCGATGCAATCAAACACGAATGTGGAATAGCCTATTTAAGATTATTAAAACCGCTTGAGTTTTATAAAGAGAAATATGGAACTGCTTTTTATGGGATACAAAAGATGTATCTTTTAATGGAAAAGCAGCACAATCGAGGTCAGGATGGTGCCGGTTTTGCAAGCATAAAATTGGATATGGAACCTGGAGAACGTTATATCAGCCGGGTGCGTTCCAATGATCCGCAAGCCATTCAAGATGTTTTTGCGCAGATTAACGAAAGAATCAATGACGAGATGGCTTCGCATCCCGAATATACTGATAGTGTTGCGCTTCAGAAAAAAAATATTCCTTATATCGGAGAGGTGTTTTTAGGACACGTACGATACGGGACTTTTGGGAAAAATAGTATCGAAAGCGTACATCCTTTTTTACGTCAAAACAATTGGATGCACCGCAACTTAATTGTTGCTGGGAATTTCAATATGACCAACGTGAAAGAGCTTTTTAGCAGTTTAGTGGAACTGGGACAGCATCCAAAAGAAATGGCGGATACCGTAACGGTAATGGAAAAAATTGGTCATTTTCTTGATGAGGAAGTAACAGATTTGTACCATGAGTGTAAGCTTAATGGGATGTCTAAGAGAGAAGCATCCTCAGTGATTGCTGAAAAATTAGAAATCGCCAAAATTTTGCGGCGCGCTTCCAAAGGCTGGGATGGCGGTTATGCCATGGCAGGATTGTTAGGTCACGGAGATGCCTTTGTGGTTAGGGATCCAGCAGGGATTCGTCCGGCTTACTTTTATCAGGATGATGAAATTGTGGTGGTTGCTTCAGAAAGACCTGTGATTCAAACGGTTTTTAATGTAGATTTCAATAAAGTGCAGGAATTGAAACCTGGAAATGCTTTAATTATCAAGAAAAACGGAACCGTTACCGAAGAAGAAATCCGCACACCAACCGTTAAAAAAGCCTGTTCTTTTGAACGCATTTATTTCTCTAGAGGAAGCGATGCTGAGATTTACCAAGAACGTAAAAATTTAGGAAAACTAATCTTACCCTCTGTTTTGGAGGCTATTGAGGACGATACAGATAATACCGTTTTCTCTTATATTCCCAATACGGCCGAAACCTCTTTTTACGGGATGGTAGAAGCGGCACAAGATTTTCTGAACCAACGCAAAAACAATTACATCCTTGAAAATAAAGATACGTTAACTAAGGAAACGCTTCAGGAATTGTTAGCCGTAAAGATTAGAACGGAAAAAGTTGCGATAAAAGATGCCAAACTCCGAACGTTTATTACTGAAGACAGCAGCCGTAATGATTTAGTGGCGCATGTGTATGACGTTACTTATGGAGTGATAAAACCAACGGATAACTTGGTCATTATCGATGACAGTATCGTTCGCGGCACTACGCTGAAAATGAGTATCATCAAAATGATGGACCGTTTGAAGCCGAAGCGTATTGTAGTGGTTTCTTCTGCGCCACAAATTAGATATCCTGATTGTTACGGAATCGATATGGCTAAACTAGAAGGGCTTGTTGCTTTTCAGGCGGCATTAGAATTGCTAAAAGAAAGAAACTTATATGACATTGTTGATGCGGTTTACGAAAAGTGTAAAGCGCAAGAAAACTTTAAAGATGCGGATGTGGTCAATTATGTTGCGGAGATTTATGCGCCTTTCCAACCACAGGAAATATCAGATAAAATTGCCGAAATGCTCACCGATGCTTCTGTAAATGCCGAAGTAAAAATTATATTTCAAACCGTTGAAAATTTACACATTGCCTGTCCTAAGAATTTAGGCGATTGGTATTTTACAGGGGATTATCCAACGCCTGGCGGGAATCGCGTCGTGAACCGTGCATTTATGAATTTCTATGAAGGAAAAGACGCCAGGGCCTATTAAATCGTATTTTATCGATTTAATAGGCGCTTGGTCTGATTTGTTTTTTTAAAGTATTCCTTCAATATACATTTGTACCACCATAGCATTAGTAGGTAAAGTTTGTGGTAGATTTGGGGCAAAAAGGGCGGAAGTAACATTCTGCCTTTTTTATTGGAATCAAGTGGGTCAAAATAAAAATGCCGTGCTTTTCGATAGAAAAGCACGGCATTTTATCAATAGGATTAAAGAACATCTTTTTAGACCTACACGATTAGTGTGGTCTAGATTTTCTTATTTTTCTGAAGCAAATCTTCTAGACACTTCTGTCCAGTTAATCACATTAAAGAAAGCGTCAATATAATCAGGTCTTCTGTTTTGGTAATGCAAATAATACGCATGCTCCCAAACATCCATCGCTAAAATAGGCGTTCCACCACAACCTACACCAGGCATTAATGGATTGTCTTGATTAGGGGTTCCACAAACTTCCAATTTGCCTCCTTTGTGCACACAAAGCCAAGCCCATCCAGAACCAAATTGTGTAATTCCAGCTTTGCTGAAAGCCGCTTTAAACGCTTCAAAAGAACCAAAATCTTTTTCAATTGCAGCCAATAAATCACCTGTAGGAAGTCCGCCACCATTTGGAGTCATTACCGTCCAAAACAAATTATGGTTATAAAAACCACCACCATTGTTACGTACAGGCATATTTTTCATGTCAAGATTAATCAAAATATTTTCAATTGTCTTGCCTTCTAAATCGGTGCCTGCGATAGCCGCATTTACGTTAGTGATATAAGCATTGTGGTGTTTCGTGTGATGAATTTCCATGGTTCGCGCATCAATATAAGGTTCTAATGCGTCATAAGCGTAAGGTAATTGAGGTAATTCAAAAGCCATAAGTATCGTTTTTTAATGATTTATAAATAATTTATTCAAAATTAAACATTTAACTTTGGAATTGAAATAGTCCCTTGTTATTATTTAATGAAATGCGTAAAATAAGTAAGTCGAAAGTTTAAAAGTCATAAAGTGAAAAGTCTAAAAATCGTTATTGGGTATTTTCAAATACACCATCAAACAGTATTCAATACTTAGATACAGTTTTTACGCCCAAAACCAATAAAATCAAGCACTATCAGTAGCGTATCAGTTTTATCGATTGTCTAAAATTCAGATGATCCAAGAAATTCTTTCAATCATTTCAGTTTGGAGTGCCCTACTAAAAATATAAAACACACATGCAAAGACCTTCTTTTTCCATTTATGATGCTTCGGCGGGTTCCGGAAAAACCTATGCCCTTGTCAAAGAATACCTGAAGATTATTTTGGTGGCTAAAAAAAATGATGCCTACCGCAACATATTGGCCATCACGTTTACCAATAAGGCGGTTCACGAAATGAAAAGCCGTATTGTGGGGAGTTTGTCTGAATTTGCCAAAGACGAACCCAGTGCCAAAGCGCAGGATTTAATGCGGGATTTGGCCCAAGACACCGCCCTTTCGATCATTCAAATCAAGACTAAATCCCAACAAATCATCAAGCATATTATTCATAATTATGCGGCTTTCGATATTTCTACCATTGATAAATTTACGCACAAAGTCATTCGTGCTTTTGCCCATGATTTGAATTTGCCGATGACTTTTGAAGTGACTTTGGATACCGAGAACTTGCTCGTTGAAGCGGTAGATGCGATTATTGCTCAGGCAGGGGAAGATGAAACGCTAACAAAATTGTTGGTTGATTTTACGATGGAAAAAACCGATGATGACAAATCTTGGGATATTTCCAAAGAAATTCTGGAAACGGGCCGTTTGGTTCTCAATGAAAACAATCGAAATGAAATTACTCATTTTCAGGACAAGTCCATTGCTGAATTTGTAGCCATAAAAAACAAACTAATTGAAGCCTGCAAAGTATTGGAACAAGACAGTGTGCTTCTTGCAAAGCAAGCCTTACAATTAATCGACCAAAATGGGATTGATGTCAAATCTTTTTCAAGGGGGACTTTTCCAAATCACCTTCAAAGTATAGTGGATGGAAAATTCAATCCGAAAAATAAAATGTTTCGAGAGTTTGAAGACATTTCCATTAATAAAACTGCAAAGGATACCGCCATTATTGAAAATATCATTCCCGATTTGTTGCACTTATTAGATCAAGTGTATCAGCAATTCGAAAAACGTGATTTTTATAAAGCGTTTCTAAAAAATATCACCCCATTGTCTTTGCTAAATACCGTTAGTAACGAATTGGCCAAAATCCAAAGTGAACAAAATGTACTTTCGATTTCTGAATTCAATGCGATTATTCATCGGGAAATTCAAAATCAGCCCGCGCCATTTATCTATGAACGATTGGGGGAGCGCTACCGTCATTTTTTTATCGATGAGTTTCAAGACACCTCCGAAATGCAATGGCAGAATCTTATTCCGCTTATTGACAATGCTACTTCTAGTGAAGTGGAAGGGGAAAAAGGAACTTTGATGATTGTAGGTGATCCTAAACAGTCTATTTACCGTTGGCGTGGTGGAAAAGCCGAGCAGTTTATAGCCTTGAGTAAAGACCAAAATCCATTTAATAATCCCGAAAAAGTGCTGGAACATTTGGATAAAAACTACCGTAGTTATTCAGAAATAATAGCATTCAATAACGATTTTTTTCATTTGTTGGCTTCCACATTCGCCAATTTGGATTATAAGGATTTGTATGAAAATCACAGCACGCAAAAAACCAATGACAAAATTGGGGGCTATGTGAATCTTTCTTTTATTCCTGAAGTAGAAACCACTGATGAGGAAACGTTGGACAAAACGGAGTTGTATGTTTTAGCGACCTTAAATACCATTCAAAAAGTAGTGCAACGAGGGTTTGAATATAAAGATATTGTTATTCTTACCCGAAAACGCGATCAAGGAATTGCCATTGCAAATTATTTAACCAAACAAGGCATTCCGCTGTTGTCCTCGGAAACTTTGATGATTCAAAATGCGACCGAAGTCAGGTTCATTATTTATTTGTTGAAATATTTAAAAAACAATGCCGATTTGGAAGCGAAATCCCATTTCTTGCATTATGTGGCTGAACACCTTCAGGATCAATTGCCTATTCATGATTTTATTGCCAAAGGAATGGACGAAAAGCAGGAAGTGGATTTCGAAAAGTGGCTGATGGGATTCGACATTTCGCTTTCGTTTCAAAATATCAGAAAAAAGTCCTTGTATGAATCTGTAGAAATCATCATTTCTAAATTTATCAATCCCAAAAGCAATAATGCGTATGTTCAATATTTTCTAGATATTGTTTTGGAACGCGATGTGCGAAATCAAGCCGGTATTGCGGATTTCCTGAATTATTGGGACAAAAACGTCGAGAAATTCAGCATTCCATCTCCAGAGGGGAATAATGCCGTGCGGATTATGACCATTCACAAATCGAAGGGATTGGAGTTTCCGGTAGTCATCATGCCTTTTGCCGAAGAGGACTACAATAGAAAACCCAAAGACAAATTGTGGCTTAATGTTGACGAACAGGATTTGGGGCTGCCTAAAGTTTTAATTGACAATAGCAGCGCTGTAGAAGGTTTTGGAGAGGAAGCAAAATTGGTTTATGATCAAAAAAAGGAGGAAGAACTATTAGATAATATTAATGT
>CALQBR020000017.1 GCA_943328865.2 Sphingobacterium thalpophilum | reverse complement strand
CGGCCAACGAGGGCAGACTGTAAATCTGCTGTGTGAACTTCGCAGGTTCGAATCCTGCTCTCCCCACAAAAAAATATAAATCCCTAACAGTTCTTTGTAGTTTTTAGGGATGAAAAAAAAGGCCGGTGTAGCTCAGGGGTAGAGTGCTTCCTTGGTAAGGAAGAGGTCTCGGGTTCAATTCCCGACATTGGCTCTAGGAAATAAAAATTTGAACACTAAATAAATATATAACTAAAGTTTAAAATTAAGTAAAATGGCAAAAGAAACCTTTAACCGTTCGAAACCACACTTAAATATTGGTACGATCGGACACGTAGATCATGGTAAAACAACTTTAACTGCAGCAATCACAAAAGTATTATCTGATGCTGGTTACTGTCAAGCAAAGTCGTTTGATCAAATTGATAATGCTC
Source organism: Sphingobacterium thalpophilum (assembly GCA_943328865.2). GTDB lineage: Bacteria > Bacteroidota > Bacteroidia > Flavobacteriales > Flavobacteriaceae > Flavobacterium. The sequence goes on along the minus strand of CALQBR020000017.1, from coordinate 10,579 downwards.
CTGAAGAAAAAGAAAGAGGTATTACAATTAACACTTCTCACGTAGAGTATGAAACAGCTAACCGTCACTACGCTCACGTTGACTGTCCAGGTCACGCGGATTACGTAAAAAACATGGTTACTGGTGCTGCTCAAATGGATGGTGCTATCTTGGTAGTTGCTGCTACAGATGGTCCTATGCCACAAACACGTGAGCACATCCTTTTAGGTCGCCAAGTAGGTATTCCTAGAATGGTGGTATTCATGAATAAAGTGGATATGGTTGATGATGCTGAGTTGTTAGAATTAGTAGAGATGGAAATCAGAGATTTGTTGTCTTTTTATGAGTATGATGGTGACAACTGTCCGGTAGTTCAAGGTTCTGCTTTAGGTGGTTTGAATAATGATCCAGCTTGGGTACCAAAAATTATTGAATTGATGGAAGCTGTTGATAACTGGATTGAAGAGCCAGTTCGTGATACTGAAAAACCTTTCTTGATGCCGGTTGAGGATGTATTTACAATTACTGGACGTGGAACTGTTGCTACAGGTCGTATCGAAACTGGTATTGCTAATACAGGAGATGCTGTTGAGATCATTGGTATGGGAGCTGAGAAATTAACTTCTACTATAACAGGAGTTGAGATGTTCCGTAAAATCCTTGACAGAGGTGAAGCAGGAGATAACGTAGGTTTATTGTTGCGTGGTGTTGATAAAGAATCTATCAAAAGAGGAATGGTTATCATTAAGCCAGGTTCAGTTAAGCCACACGCTACTTTCAAAGCTGAGGTTTATATCTTGAAAAAAGAAGAAGGTGGTCGTCACACACCATTCCATAATAACTACCGTCCACAGTTCTACGTACGTACAACTGACGTAACAGGAGTTATTACTTTACCAGAAGGTGTAGAGATGGTAATGCCAGGAGACAACTTAACAATTAATGTTTCTTTATTAAGCCCAATCGCAATGAGCGTAGGTTTACGTTTCGCTATCCGTGAAGGTGGTAGAACTGTAGGAGCAGGTCAGGTAACTGAGATTGTAGGTTAATCCCTAAAATAAATTATTATAAAGCCAGTCGATTTTCTTAATTGTAATTTCGCTGGCTTTTCATACGGGCGTAGTTCAAGGGTAGAATAGCGGTCTCCAAAACCGTTGATGGGGGTTCGAATCCCTCCGCCCGTGCAAAAAACAAGATTATAATGACAAAAGTTGTTAATTACATAAGTGAGGCGTTTGAGGAATTAAAATCAAACGTAACTTGGCCGGAATGGGCTGAAGTGCAACGTCTAGCGATTATAGTTGCTGTTTTCTCAGTGCTATTCGCATTGGCAACATGGGGAGTAGATGAAATTTTCGCAAAAGCATTAGCTGGATTTTTTAATTGGATAAAAGCTTAATTTTTTTGTGATGACAGAGAGTAATGTGAAAAAATGGTATGTTGTTAGAGCGGTAAGTGGGCAAGAAAATAAAGTAAAAGCTTATATCGAAACTGAAATTAACAGATTGGGTATGGGTGATTATATTTCCCAAGTATTGGTTCCTACCGAGAAAGTAGTTACGGTAAAAGATGGAAAGAAAATTGCTAAAGACAAAGTTTATTTTCCTGGTTATGTGATGATTGAAGCCAATCTTGCTGGTGAAATTCCTCACATTATCAAATCAATAACGAGCGTTATTGGTTTTTTAGGTGAAGTTAAAGGGGGTGATCCTGTTCCATTGCGTCTTTCAGAGGTAAACAGAATGTTGGGTAAAGTAGATGAGTTAGCTGTAAACACAGACACACGAGCTATTCCTTTTAATATAGGAGAAACTATTAAAGTAATTGATGGTCCTTTCAATGGTTTCAATGGAACAGTTGAAAAAATCAATGAAGAAAAGCGTAAACTTGAAGTAATGGTGAAAATTTTCGGAAGAAAAACACCTTTAGAATTGAGTTTTATGCAAGTTGAAAAAGTATAATAATCGTTACACATAATAAACCACATCGATCGCTTCCAATGATGATGTGTTAAATTTTTTAAACAATGGCTAAAGAGATTAGTAAAGTAGTTAAACTACAAGTTAAGGGAGGTGCTGCGAATCCATCGCCACCGGTTGGACCTGCTTTAGGTGCTGCTGGTGTTAATATCATGGAGTTCTGTAAGCAGTTTAATGCGAGAACACAAGATAAAGCCGGCAAAGTTTGCCCAGTGCAAATTACAGTGTACAAAGACAAATCATTTGATTTTGTTGTAAAAACACCACCTGCTGCTATTCAATTAATGGATGCTGCAAAGCTAAAGTCTGGTTCTGGTGAACCTAATCGTAAAAAAGTAGCAAATGTTACTTGGGATGTGATTAGAGTAATCGCAGAAGACAAAATGGTTGATTTAAATGCATTCACTATCGAGTCTGCTATGAGCATGATCGCAGGAACAGCTAGATCTATGGGTATAACTGTAACGGGAGAATCTCCTCTAAAACAAGCGTAAGACATGGCAAAATTGACAAAAAAGCAAAAAGAGGCTGCTTCAAAAATTGAAAAGAACAAACTATACTCTTTGAAAGATGCTTCTGCATTGATTAAAGTTATCGCTTCTGCAAAATTTGATGAGTCTGTTGATATCGCGGTACGTTTGGGTGTAGATCCAAGAAAAGCGAATCAAATGGTTAGAGGTGTGGTTACATTGCCACACGGAACTGGTAAAGATGTTAAAGTATTGGCATTGGTTACTCCGGATAAAGAAGCGGAAGCTAAAGAAGCTGGAGCAGACTATGTAGGTCTTGACGATTATTTACAAAAAATTAAAGACGGTTGGACAGATGTAGATGTAATCATCACTATGCCAAGTGTAATGGGTAAATTAGGTCCATTAGGTCGTATTTTAGGACCACGTGGTTTAATGCCAAACCCTAAGACTGGTACAGTAACTATGGATGTTGCAAAAGCAGTTCAAGAAGTTAAAGCTGGTAAAATTGACTTTAAAGTTGATAAAACTGGAATCGTACATGCAGGAATTGGTAAAGTTTCTTTTGGAGCGGAGCAAATTTTTGACAATGCACACGAAATTATTCAAACATTAATCAAACTTAAACCAACTGCGGCTAAAGGTACCTATATTAAAGGTATTCACCTTACAAGCACGATGAGTCCAGCTATTGCATTGGATCCTAAAGCAGTATAATTGGTAGTTAAAAATTTTTAGTATGACTAGAGAAGAAAAATCAATTGCGATTGAAGATTTAACTGCACAGTTAGCCGGTTCAAATATTGTTTATTTAGCAGATATTTCTGGACTAGATGCAGAGAATACTTCAAGCTTAAGAAGAGCTTGTTTCAAAGCAGGTATCAAATTAGAAGTAGTTAAGAATACCTTGCTTGCAAAAGCAATGGAAGCTTCTGATAATAATTATGGAGAATTACCTGCCACATTAAAAGGTAATACTTGTGTTTTTCTTGCAGATGTTGCGAACGCTCCTGCAAAAATTATCAAAGACTTCCGTAAAAAATCTGATAAGCCTTTGTTAAAAGGAGCTTTTATCAATGCTGAAATTTATGTTGGTGATAACCTTTTAGATTCATTAGCATCGCTAAAATCGAAAGAGGAAGTTATTGGAGAAATCATTGGATTACTTCAGTCTCCAGCACAAAGAGTTATTTCAGCTCTTCAAAACCAATTCAAATCAGAAGAGGTTGCTTAATTAAAGCTGGTATCAGTTTGAATTAAGTGCATTAAAACGCGCACAATAATAAATTATATTTTACAAATCATTTTAAAACGATAGAAAAAATGGCAGATTTGAAACAATTCGCAGAACAATTAGTTAACTTAACTGTAAAAGAAGTTAATGAATTAGCAACAATATTAAAAGACGAGTATGGTATCGAACCAGCTGCTGCTGCTGTAGTAGTTTCAGGTGGTGGAGAAGCTGTTGCTGAAGAAGCACAAACTGAATTTACAGTTATGTTAAAAGAAGCTGGTGCATCTAAATTAGCAGTAGTTAAATTGGTAAAAGAACTTACTGGTTTAGGTCTTAAAGAAGCTAAAGATGTAGTAGATAGCGCTCCAAGTGCTGTTAAAGAAGGTGTTACTAAAGAAGAAGCTGAAGGTCTTAAGAAAGCTTTAGAAGAAGCTGGAGCTGTAGTTGAGCTTAAATAAGTCAAACTAGCTTTAGAAAACTAGGTTTAGGTCTTGAAATATACTTTCAAAGACCTAAACCATTTTTTCGTATAATAAAATTATATCAAGTTTTATTATAAAATAGTTTACAATACGAAAAGGTTTTTAAATCAATACGATGAAAGAAAATCAATGAAAAGAGGCTACTCTTGCGTTATTTTTAAAGAGGTATTGATTATAAAAAGAAAGTATAGATTGTTTTATAGATTAAACAGTGTTTTGCACAAAAAACTACTTTTTTTTAATCAAAATTTTGTTCATTGATGATAACAAATCAGACTGAAAGATTGAATTTTGCCTCAACCAAAAATATTCCTGATTATCCAGATTTTCTAGATGTTCAGGTTAAGTCGTTTAAAGATTTTTTCCAATTGGAAACCAAATCTGATGAAAGAGGCAACGAAGGATTATACAATACCTTCATGGAAAATTTCCCAATTACAGATACAAGAAATAACTTTGTATTGGAATTTCTAGATTACTTTGTAGATCCACCACGTTATACCATTCAAGAGTGTATAGAAAGAGGCCTTACGCATAGTGTACCTTTGAAAGCGAGGTTAAAACTATATTGTACTGATCCAGAACACGAAGATTTTGAAACTATTGTTCAAGATGTTTATCTTGGAACAATTCCTTATATGACGCCAAGTGGTACTTTCGTTATCAACGGGGCTGAGCGTGTTGTGGTTTCACAATTACACAGATCACCAGGTGTTTTCTTTGGACAATCCTTCCATGCTAATGGAACAAAATTATATTCTGCCAGAGTAATCCCTTTTAAAGGGTCATGGATAGAATTTTCTACTGATATCAATAGCGTAATGTATGCTTATATCGATAGAAAGAAAAAATTACCTGTTACGACTTTATTCCGTGCAATTGGTTTCGAAAGAGACAAGGATATCCTTGAGATTTTTGACCTTGCTGAAGAAATTAAAGTTTCTAAATCAGGACTTAAAAAGTATATTGGTAGAAAATTAGCTGCTCGTGTATTAAATACATGGCATGAAGATTTCGTAGACGAAGATACTGGCGAAGTTGTTTCTATCGAGCGTAATGAAATTATCCTTGATAGAGATACTATTCTCGACAAAGATAATGTTGAAGAAATTATTGAATCGAACGTTAAATCTATCTTATTACACAAAGAAGATAGTAACCAAGTTGATTATTCTATTATTCACAATACGTTACAAAAAGATCCAACCAATTCTGAAAAAGAAGCCGTTGAGCATATTTACAGACAACTGCGTAACGCAGAACCGCCTGATGAAGAAACTGCTCGTGGTATTATAGATAAATTGTTTTTCTCAGACCAACGTTACAATTTAGGTGAAGTAGGTCGTTACAGAATTAACAAAAAATTAGGTTTAGATACTCCAATGGATAAGCAAGTCTTAACCAAAGAAGATATCATTACTATTGTTAAATATTTGATCGAATTGATTAACTCTAAAGCAGAGATTGATGATATTGATCACTTATCAAACCGTCGTGTGAGAACAGTTGGTGAACAAATGTCTCAACAATTCGGTGTTGGTTTGGCTCGTATGGCTAGAACCATTAGAGAAAGAATGAACGTTAGAGATAATGAGGTGTTTACACCTATTGATTTGATTAATGCTAAAACATTATCATCTGTAATTAACTCTTTCTTCGGTACCAACCAGTTGTCTCAGTTTATGGATCAAACCAATCCATTAGCAGAGATTACACACAAAAGAAGATTATCTGCTCTTGGACCAGGTGGACTTTCAAGAGAAAGAGCTGGTTTCGAAGTACGTGACGTTCACTATACGCATTACGGACGTTTATGTCCAATTGAAACACCAGAGGGTCCAAACATTGGTTTGATTTCTTCTCTAGGAGTTTATGCCAAAGTAAACGGAATGGGTTTCATCGAAACGCCTTACCGTAAAGTAAGTAACGGAAAAGTAGATTTAGTTTCTACGCCAGTATACTTAAGCGCTGAAGAAGAAGAAGGAATGATGATTGCTCAGGCAAACATTCAAATGGATGCATCAGGACAAATCACTGCCGATAACGTAATTGCACGTCAAGAAGGTGATTTCCCAGTAATTGATCCTAAGAAAGTAGATTACACCGATGTAGCACCAAATCAAATTGCTTCTATTTCGGCTTCTTTAATTCCTTTCTTAGAACATGATGATGCGAATAGAGCCTTGATGGGATCAAACATGATGCGTCAAGCGGTTCCATTATTGCGTCCAGAAGCTCCAATTGTAGGTACAGGTTTAGAGCGTCAAGTGGCGTCTGATTCTAGAGTATTGATTAATGCGGAAGGGCCTGGAACAGTAGAATATGTGGATGCTAATATCATCACTATCAAATACGATCGTTCTGACGAAGAAAGAATGGTAAGTTTTGATCCTGATGAGAAAACTTATAATTTAATTAAATTCAGAAAAACCAACCAAAGTTCAAGCATCAACTTGAAACCAATCGTAAGAAAAGGGGACAGAGTAGCACTTGGTCAAGTACTTTCGGAAGGTTATGCAACGCAAAACGGAGAGTTGGCTTTAGGTAGAAACCTTAAAGTTGCCTTTATGCCTTGGAAAGGGTATAACTTCGAGGATGCAATTGTGATTTCTGAGAAAGTAGTTCGTGATGACATTTTTACGTCTATCCACATTGATGATTATTCATTGGAGGTTAGAGATACTAAATTAGGAAACGAAGAATTAACGAATGATATTCCAAACGTTAGTGAAGAAGCGACTAAAGATTTAGATGGAAATGGTATGATTAGAATTGGTGCCGAGGTTAAACCTGGCGATATTTTAATCGGAAAAATTACACCAAAAGGAGAATCAGATCCTACTCCAGAAGAGAAATTGCTTCGAGCGATCTTCGGGGATAAAGCAGGTGATGTTAAAGATGCATCATTAAAAGCATCTCCTTCATTACACGGGGTAGTTTTGGATAAGAAATTATTCGCAAGAGCTGTAAAAGACAAACGCAAACGTACGCAAGATAAAGATGCTTTGGGTGCTTTGGAGTTAGAGTTTGAAGTTAAATTTGTTGAATTAAAAGACAGATTAATCGATAAGCTTTTCAATATTGTAAATGGAAAAACTTCTCAAGGGGTAATGAACGATTTGGGTGAAGAAGTATTACCAAAAGGTAAGAAATATACTCAAAAAATGTTGAATGCAGTAGAGGATTTTGCTCACTTAAGTAAAGGGCAATGGGTTGCTGATGATGAAACCAATAAAATGGTGAATGATTTGATCCATAACTACAAAATTAAGTTGAACGATTTACAAGGTGCGTTAAGAAGAGAGAAATTCACCATTACTGTTGGAGATGAATTGCCAGCAGGAATCTTGAAATTGGCTAAGGTCTATATCGCTAAAAAACGTAAGTTAAAAGTTGGGGATAAAATGGCGGGACGTCACGGTAACAAAGGTATTGTTGCTCGTATTGTTCGTCATGAAGACATGCCTTTCTTAGAAGATGGAACACCTGTTGATATCGTGTTGAACCCACTTGGGGTACCTTCACGTATGAACATCGGTCAGATTTATGAAACGGTTTTAGGTTGGGCTGGAATGAATTTAGGTAGAAAATATGCTACTCCAATTTTTGATGGTGCGACTATAGATCAAATTAATGAATTGACTGACGAAGCTGGAATTCCTAGATTCGGTCATACCTATCTTTATGATGGTGGAACGGGAGAGCGTTTCCATCAAAGAGCGACAGTAGGGGTTATCTATATGTTGAAATTAGGTCATATGATTGATGATAAGATGCATGCGCGTTCTATCGGACCATACTCATTAATTACGCAACAACCATTGGGTGGTAAAGCACAATTTGGAGGTCAGCGTTTTGGAGAGATGGAGGTTTGGGCACTTGAAGCTTATGGAGCATCAAGCACGCTTAGAGAAATCTTGACTGTTAAATCGGATGACGTTATTGGAAGAGCCAAAACTTACGAAGCAATCGTAAAAGGGGAAGCCATGCCAGAGCCAGGATTGCCAGAATCGTTCAATGTATTGATGCACGAACTAAAAGGTCTTGGATTGGATATTCGTTTAGAAGAGTAAATAAAGTTTAGTAATCAGGCTTGAATTTTTCAGGTCTGATTACTCATTTATAAGAGTTTTTAGGATTTATACCCGTAAACCGTTCCGATTTTTTATACAACCCCAAAAGGTTAGATAATTAGCACTTCAAATTGAATAGTTGAAGTTTAGAGAAGTAATCCGAGGTAGTGTTTTGAGTCTAAAGTTTGAAAGTCCAAAGTCGTTTAAGAGTTATAACGGAAAGACATTTGACTTAGATTTAAACAAAAATCAATTTTTAATTGCAAATAAATCAATAGTAAAAACTATGATGAATAATAGAAATAATAATAAAGATAAAAACCCAATCAAAAAATTTAACAAAATTTCGATTGGATTAGCTTCTCCTGAATCAATCTTGGCAGAGTCAAGAGGTGAGGTTTTGAAGCCAGAAACCATTAACTATAGAACCCACAAACCGGAACGCGACGGACTTTTCTGTGAAAGAATTTTCGGACCAGTAAAAGATTTTGAATGTGCTTGTGGTAAATATAAGAGAATTCGCTACAAAGGAATCGTTTGTGACCGTTGTGGTGTTGAAGTTACCGAGAAGAAAGTACGTAGAGACAGAGTAGGTCACATCAACTTGGTGGTGCCGATTGCTCATATTTGGTATTTCCGTTCGCTTCCTAATAAAATTGGTTATATCCTTGGTCTTCCTTCTAAGAAATTAGACATGATCATTTACTACGAAAGATATGTAGTAATCCAAGCGGGTATTGCTACTAATCCTGATGGAGAATCGGTTAAAAGATTAGACTTTTTGACTGAAGAAGAGTATTTGAATATTTTGGATACCCTTCCTCAAGACAATCAATATTTAGATGATTTTGATCCTAATAAATTTGTTGCCAAAATGGGAGCAGAATGTATTATGGATTTATTGGCTCGTATCGATTTAGATGCGTTGTCTTATGAATTGCGTCATAGCGCTAACAATGAAACGTCTAAACAACGTAAAACCGAAGCGTTAAAACGTTTGCAAGTAGTAGAATCATTCCGTGAGTCTAACTTGAATCGTGAAAATCGTCCTGAATGGATGATTATGAAAGTAGTTCCTGTTATTCCACCTGAATTGCGTCCTTTAGTGCCACTTGATGGTGGTCGTTTCGCAACTTCAGATTTGAATGATTTATACCGTCGTGTCATTATCCGTAACAACCGTTTGAAAAGATTAATGGAGATTAAAGCTCCAGAAGTGATCTTAAGAAATGAAAAAAGGATGTTGCAAGAATCTGTAGATTCCTTATTTGACAACACGCGTAAAGCTTCTGCTGTTAAAACAGAATCTAATAGACCTTTGAAATCATTATCTGATTCCTTGAAAGGTAAACAAGGACGTTTCCGTCAAAATTTACTTGGTAAACGTGTGGATTATTCTGCTCGTTCGGTAATTGTTGTTGGACCTGAATTGAAATTGTTTGAATGTGGTATCCCTAAAGATATGGCATCTGAATTATACAAACCTTTTGTTATCCGTAAATTGATAGAAAGAGGAATTGTAAAAACAGTTAAATCAGCTAAGAAAATAATAGATAAGAAAGAGCCTGTAGTTTGGGATATCCTTGAAAATGTTATTAAAGGTCACCCAATATTACTGAATCGTGCTCCTACTTTGCACCGTTTAGGTATCCAAGCATTCCAACCAAAATTGATTGAAGGAAAAGCGATCCAATTGCACCCTTTAGTTTGTACGGCATTTAATGCGGATTTTGATGGGGATCAAATGGCAGTTCACTTGCCATTAGGACCAGAAGCTATTTTGGAAGCGCAATTGTTAATGTTGGCTTCACACAATATCTTGAATCCAGCCAATGGTGCTCCAATTACGGTTCCTTCTCAAGACATGGTTTTGGGTCTTTATTATATGACCAAAGAACGTTTGTCGACTCCAGAACATAAAATTTTAGGTGAAGGCTTGACTTTTTATTCTGCAGAAGAAGTAAATATTGCCTTAAATGAAGGTCGTTTAGAATTGAATGCTTCTGTAAAAATTAGAGCAAAAGATTTTAACGAAGCAGGTGAATTGGTTTACCAAATTATCAAAACCACTGCGGGTCGTGTATTATTTAATGAAGTAGTACCAGAAGCGGCAGGTTATATCAATGATGTATTGACTAAGAAAAACTTAAGAGACATTATCGGTCATATCTTGAGTACAACCAATGTTCCTACAACGGCTGCCTTTTTGGATAACATGAAAGATATGGGTTATAAATTTGCCTTTAAAGGTGGATTGTCATTCTCTCTTGGGGATATTAGAATTCCAGAACAGAAAACAAAATTAATCGCAGATGCCAGAGAACAAGTTGAAGGTATTTCGGTGAATTATAACATGGGTCTT
>CALQBR020000016.1 GCA_943328865.2 Sphingobacterium thalpophilum | reverse complement strand
TGTATGTTGGTAATGGTTTCGTTTGTTATGGTTATTGCTGTATTGTTACAGGTTGAAAATCCTAATCCATCCGAGATGTTGCTGTCAAAGCCGACAGGACAAGTTGGGGTAGCGCAACTACCGCAATCATTTGTAGCTGTGGCACTACAAAACGTTCCAGATAAAATCGTTTCCCCACCGTTAATATCTGCAATGGTAACATTATAAGCAGCGCCGTTAGTTAAACCGGTCAAACTAAAACTTCCGTTGGGTGCTACAGAAGTATTAGATAACGTACCGCCAGCATTGTTTGTAATGGTATAATTTGAAGCATTAAACTCTGGATATCCTCCCAATAAATTGGAAAAGCTGATGCTTCCTCCTACGCAATTTTCTGTTTTAGTGGCAGTGATTTGGTTTAAATATTGAATTGAAAATGGTGTGCCATTCGCAAAGTAGTTTGCAGGTATGGTTACATTTGAACCTAAAAAGTCATTGACAGATGGCATTACCCAGACTTTATTCTCTGTAAAAGTATTCGTATAATAGTTTATGATGTCAGACGCATTTCCCAGACTGATTTCTTTTAAATCTGGATTCGGAAATGCCGGGATGTTACTATTGTATGCGCCAAGCGTTCCATTTGACTCTACGATATTACACTTACTTAAATAAGGATGTTTTGTAACATCTGGTTTACAGGAATAGAAAAAATATTCTACATTTTGAAAAAGTGAAGTCTTGAAGGCAGCTAGATAGTCTCCATTGTGTTTCAGCGTTAAAGCTCCATTGTAGTTCAAAGCATACTCATCACTACCCGAGGTAGTATATTTTTTACCATTAGTTATTGTGGATACATAAGTACCAGCGGTTGAATTTGTGGGATAAGAGGTGCATTCGTATAGTGGAATGTGTAGGTATTTTCTGCAACTAGTATCGGTAGAAAAATCAACATAGATATCAGGCTCTCCTAAATTCATATTAAAGTTTAATCCTGTAAAAGTATAAGTAGAGGTTCCACTTAGACTAGATACCGCAGTAGTGGCAATGGTTGAATTACTATTACTTCTTAATCTTAAATTACCTGATGAAGGGATGTTTGAAAATTCTACAACAACATCATACGATTGTGTTGATGTTCCACAATTGGCTGTAATATTTTTTGCGTAAGCAGTTACAATGCATTGTGAGGAAGCTTCAAAAAAAGTAAATGTTGTAATAATTAACAACAATAGGCTTTTGAAATAGTTTGAATTCATAATTTATTTTTTAGTCTTTTTTATCTTTATTAGGATCTTTTTTTGTGTCTTAAAACTCATATATTAAGGTAGTTTTTTATGACATTTATTCGTTTAAAATACATATAAACAATATTTTAAGTTTAATTTTAACCATGAAATGAATCCTAAATAGATCTTAATTTAGAATTAAATTTGTCGCAAATATATAAATTATAACCCGTAATCATTTTTTTTTATTTTTTTTCAAATATTTTTTTGATTCCTTAGGTTTTTATTAAACACAAAGTTTAATGAAAATCAAATAAATCTGACATAATTCATCTTATTCTTTTATCAATTTCAGCGTGTGGGTTTTAGTATTAGATAGTGTTACTCTGGCAATGTAAACTCCTGTGCTAATATAAAGTGGTGTATTTACTATATTAGACTTTCGGTCCATTGTTTTTTCAAAAATTAATTTCCCAGTTAGATCATATAATATTACCGAATCAATATCAGCGTCAGCATTAATGTTTAGGATGTTGTTATTGATAGAAGCAACTACCGTGTTGGCGTCAATTGTTGGTTCCTCGTTTCGAGGTAATTGATACATGATTTCAAAACGATTGTCAGCGTTTGTGCTTGCTATGAATTGATATGGTCGGTTACTTAGATTGTGATACTGATTTAATTCTTTATCATAAAGATATACTCTGGTATTATAACTAAATATACCTTCAGCTTTACTGATGCTAATGGTTAAAATTTCATTTTGAATCATGGTTTTGGAATAACCAATTCTCAGTTTGTCATTTTCATTAAAATCCCCATTTCCTTGAATGATTAGTTTTTGATTCTCCAAAAAACTATAAAATTTTAATTTTGATAATGAGTTTATTGGTCCGTCATAAGCTTCGTCAAATTCAGAAGAAGATCCATTTACATAGCCAATTAATTGTTCGCTATAACTTTTGTTAGAATCAGTTATTCTCAACCAAAAACGGTTTTTGTCTTCTGGTGCAATAGGTCTGAAAAATTGATTATTACTTGGGATTACTTTTGTACGATGTGCGTTTTTAAAAGTGACGGTTCCATTTACCTTTGGTCTAACCATAAAGGCTTGTCCAGAGGGAATATATCCGTTTGGAGTTAGAGAGTCTCCTGTTGCAGGTGTTCCTACACCTCCCGTCAAATTAAATGTAGCATAGTCAGCATTTCTATACTCACCAGTGCCACCATATTGAGTGTAAGAAGACCATAAGTAAGCGGTTCCATATATTTTGTCACTGTTGTCGTTGTAAAAATCTTGGAAATAAATTGCTCCAGGATATGGATTGCCTAATAAAGTAAAGTTTCGGAATGCTTGGTCATTTCCATCATAGTGCTTTACAACAGCGGTAATATCTCCATTATTTGATTGACCTGCCATATTAAGAGATATAGGAGCACCAGTTAATCCTAATTCTGTTTTCACACGGGCAATAAAACCTGTTCCTACAGTTGGCTCTCCAGAAAGAGTAATCCAACCAGCGTAGTTACGATCAAAACTAATACTGTAATCTGGGTCCCAATAGTATTTTATATCAAATGCAGTATTAAAATTGGACATAATACTACTAGCAGTAGTGACTGGTTTACTCCAATAGATATAGTCCCACCGAACTTTATTACCTGTGTTTTTTGTAAGGTTAATAGTTGGCGTAATGATTGCAATGTTATCTAAATCTAACGGATGGTTAACTTGAATTAAGTTTCCGTTGGTAGAAACGTTAATGGTTCCGTTATTTATAATCGAATTGATAACATTCACATAAGTTGTTTTTTGAGTGTTGTTGGTTTTATTAGATTGGTCAATGGTTAATGTTATGCCTGAATTTACGGTTAATACACAAGCATCGATATTGCCATGGGTGGTTGTGTTATAATTGGCATTCAGAATCACATGTTCGTAAATGGTTGGAATATGATTTCTAGACCATGCACTTCCATTCCAAGTGTTTTGAGTTAGACAAGTAAAAGTGGCGTCAACTGAACCACAATCTCCATCAAAACGGTCGTTACAAGTGGTGGAAGGTAAACTTGTAGGTACTGATGAAGAGGATTCTGTATAAGTTCCGGACATTTCAGGTTTGGTAATTGCTATACCGCTACCATCGGCAACAATATCGCCACAACCACCAGTTCCTGAAGGGGAACTTAGTCCTTCAAATTTAATTGATGCAGCATTAAAATCAGTATTGTATAAATTGACTCCAGTGGCGATTGTATTGAAAGTGTTGTTTTTTAAAGTGACAGAATAAGTAGGTGAATTTTGTTTGTTGAAGTTGATATCTTCGCCAGCTCCAGATCTGTTGTTAGTAAATGAGCAAGTGCTAACTGTAGCGGTTACTGTTGGACTGGAGTAATTGCTAAAACAAATCGCTCCGCCATCTGAAGATCCAGTATTGGCAGTATTATTGCTAAAACTACAATTTGTAATGTTTATAGTGGAGTTACTGGTTGGACTAATTAGAACGGCACCTCCGCCTCCAGTTCCTCCAGCATCATTCCCTGCTACGTTGGAATCGAAACAAGAATTGCTGATGCTAACGGTTCCATCCATAATGGCAATAGCGCCACCTTGGCCAGCTCCATTAGAGTCAAAAGTGGTTTTGGTAATGGTTACGTTTGCAGTACTTCCTTGAATAAGCACAGCTCCTCCTTTTAAAGCGCTAATTACATTATTGTTCATACTGCAATTCTCTATTAAAACGGTTGAACCATCTATATTCATGGCGCCACCATAATTTGCTACGGATGTTCTGTTACAAGGTAGCGAGGAGTTTTTTATGGTAACTGAAGTAGATACACCACCTATATATACAGCCCCTTGTCCTGCCGAACCCACATTATTATAAATAATACAATTATCAATTAAAATATTGGTACCACTCGTTATATTTATTGCAATTCCATCGGCTGCTCTGTCGTATTTAGAAATTTGAAGATTCTTTAAGGTTACATCATTCGCGCTAATGCTTCCCCATCTTATGGTTCCTGCAACGGAACCAGATTCAAATATTGTATTAGTCGCACCGTTTCCTATAATCGTTAATGCTTTATTTATAGTTTGCGTAGCTGTACCAATCCATATTCCAGTATCGACCATAATAGTATCTCCTGCACTGGCTGCTGTAATAGCCGATTGTAGGTCGGCTTTAGGTAATGCGGTTGTCAATCCTGAATTGGCATTGTTTCCTACTGCTGTGGTGATACTTCCGGCTTCTAACGGAGTTACGCCATCATTGACATACCACGTTTTTGCACTAGCATTGGTTGTTTGAGATAATTTTAGCGGAGTTGTGGTAAGATAGTCAATGTTACTAAAGCAATTAGAGTTGTAACTGTATATGTAGTAATAATAGGTTGTGCTAACACTTAATCCAGAATCACTAAAGGTATTTGAAGACGATGCCTTTACCACTGTAGCGCCACCTACAGTACTGCCGGCGGTATAAGTAGTTCCATCCAATGGAGCAGGAGAAGGGGCGGTGTTTGAGGTGCTTCGTAATACTAAATACCCATTGGCCGAGGCAGAAACCGTAAAGCTTCCGTTTAATCCTGTTGATCCTATTCCATTAAAAGATAAAGAGGTTGGTTGTGCCGTTGGAGCAGTACAAGCCGTTGCAATTGTGATGGTATTGCTTGGACTACTTGTACAGGTACTATTTAAAGTAGTCACTCTGTAATAATAAGTGGTATTGGCTGTTAATCCCGTTACCGCTTGGCTCGTGGCATTGGCCGCAATCGCACTAAAGGTTTGTGTAATTGAGGAAAAGTCACTTACGGTAGCAACCTCTAATTTGTAACCTGTTTCTCCGGTAACATCAGCCCAATTCGCTGTAAAGGTAGTATTTGCATTGGTTCCTGTGGCTGCGCTTGCTGTGGGTGCGGTCAAGATACTACAGGTCGCTACGGTGGTACTATTGCTATTGACTAGACTCAAGGCACATGAACCTGCATTTGCACGTACTCTATAGTAATAGGTTGTGCCAGCCGTTAATCCAGTAACCACTGCAGTTGTGGTTCCTGCAGCAATTCCGCTATTGGTTTGAGTGATAGAACTAAAATCCGAGTTGTCATCTACTTCAAGAGTGTATCCAGTTACGGTTCCTGCAGCTGCAGTCCAATTAGCGGTAAATCCCGTGGTGCTTAATGCAGTAGCGGCATTAGCGACTACCGTTGAACAAGGAGGAGGGGTTTCAGTAATGGTTGCATTATCAATACGCATATCGCCTGTACCGGTAGTCGCTTTTAATGCAAAACAATAGGTTCCATTAGCTGGGCAGGTCCACGCGGTCGATGTTTCACTTGCCCATCCTGTTGCTGCAGTATTTGAACCGGTTAGGTAGGCTGTCGTTTCATTGGTAGCTACAATTGTTTGTGCTGTTGCAGGGTATACTTTTAGAACTGAGGTTCCATTCGCTGTTGCTCTACCACAAAATGAAATAGTGTAAGTGTAACCTGCTTGTCCTGTAAAAGTCGGTGTAAATAAATATCTATTTGGTAAACTATTAGCTAATCTGTAATAAAATTGACTTCCTGCGCCGGTACATCCCGCATTAGCTCCATTCCCAGCATTATTTGTATATGTCCAAGATGCAGGTGTTGACCAGTTTGTGTTGTTTGTTTCAAAATTAGTTGTATAGGGTAGCGACACCTGTTGCCCATTCATGGCAAAACAGGTCAGTAGGAATGCTAAAAGGGGTAATTTTTTTAAAAGTAAAGTTAGTTTCATAAATATATTATAAATCGAAAAATCTGATGTTTTTGATAATTTTAACAACCTCCAAAAATAATTAAATTAATTTTATCTTAATAATGAAATAATAACAATTTTTAATTTTTAAAATAGTAAATTAATAATAAATCTTGTCCGGTTGTTGCGATAAAAAATATTGGTTATAAGGCTGTTGCTTGTTGAATTTGCAATCAAACTATTTTTGTTGTTGGGTGCATTTGCGAAGTTCGGAAGGAATGAGTAAAGTGTTTTGAGTATAATAGTTATACCTTACATAGGAAAGATTAAAGCGGGTTTTTGGCATAACCAGCAGCGAATTTTTTGCTGAGTACTCCTTGTGTTTTTAAAACACAACATCGAACAGAATTTATTAATTAGGATTGCTTTTTTAGATGAATTAAAGCAATAAGTGTTTTGTTTTCCATGATAAACTTCAAAATAGATTTTTAAGAATATCTCTTGCGTCTCTTAGTTTTGATGATTGCGAATAGTCTTTGTTCTCTAGATCTAATTTCTATCTGCTCTCTGTTTCTAATCTATGCGCTATTTTCTATTCTCCAAAAACACCTATTTAACAGGCGGGTATTGCGCTAGAATTTTTGCGACAAATTCATTGATGCATTCTTCTTTCTTTTCTCGGTCTTGAGTCAGATTGCCGATTCCCTGTCCTTGCCAAATGAGTTCTTTTTGTTGCGCATCAATTAAATCGATAAATAGCGTTCCTTCAATATTGGTGGTAACGTAAGTTTGTCCGCCCCATAAATAGGGATTCCATCCCCATCCCCAACCATAGCCCCATCCCGCGTTGTATTGCATGACGCTGACTTGTTCTCGCTCTTTGGTAAATATACTCACTAACAAATCAGGGGTTTCGCTTTTGGTCATCCCTTTTTTAGTAAGTTCATTTTCTATAGCACGTAGAATGCGTTTCTTATCCAAGTCTGAAATTTGTGCTTTGTCAATTCCTTTTTTATGAAAACCAAAGGTTTTGTATTGGCTAAACGAAACCGAACGATCATAATCTGAATTGACTCTGATGCTGCTACAGCTGCTAAAAAATAAAAGGATCATTATGAAAATGGAATAAACTTTTTTCATGATTTTCAAGTTTTTGAATCAATCTAATATAAAGGAAATAAGTGAAATATGCAAATGAAAACTCCTGAATAATAAGCCTATTCTTAATGCTGATGGAAGAAAAGGATCATTTTTATATTAGGGCATCGGCATAAAAAAAACTGCAAGGTCCAAATAAGAACTTGCAGGAATAAGTATCACATTTCCAAATTGTCACATTTCCAAATTTTTAAACTTCCGCTATCAAAGCATCATCCACTAAATTAGGTAGGGTAACTTTTAATAAAGGTTGTGCTGCCATAGCACGTTTGATGGCGAAAATAGCGCCTTCATTTCGTGCCCAACTTCTTCTAGAAATCCCATTGTTGACATCCCAAAAAAGCATCGATTCCAATCGCTTAGCAGCCGCCTCCGAACCATCAAGCACCATTCCGAATCCGCCATTAATGACCTCACCCCAGCCTACGCCACCGCCATTATGAATAGAAACCCAAGTGGCGCCTCGAAAACTGTCGCCAATTACATTTTGTATCGCCATGTCGGCTGTAAATCGCGAACCATCATAGATATTAGACGTTTCACGGTAAGGGGAATCTGTACCCGAAACATCATGATGATCCCGGCCTAAAATCACGGTGCCAATCTCGCCTTTCGCAATCGCCTGATTGAAAGCGGCAGCTATTTTGACACGCCCTTCGGCATCGGCATATAAAATACGGGCTTGAGAGCCCACTACTAATTTGTTTTGTTGAGCACCTTTAATCCACTGAATATTATCGGCCATTTGTTGTTGGATTTCTTCAGGTGAATTCAGCATCATTTCTTCTAAAACCGCACATGCAATCGCGTCGGTTTTTTCTAAATCTGCTGGTTTTCCTGATGCACAAACCCAACGAAATGGACCAAATCCATAATCGAAACACATCGGTCCCATAATGTCTTGAACATAACTTGGATACCTGAAATCGATATGATTTTCGGCCATGATATCCGCTCCAGCGCGCGAAGCTTCAAGTAAAAATGCGTTGCCATAGTCAAAAAAGTAGGTGCCTTTTGCGGTATGCTTGTTAATGGCATTCGTGTGTCGACGTAAGGTATCCTGTACTTTTTCTTTGAATAATTCTGGATTTGTAGCCATCATCTCATTGGCTGCTTCAAATGAGATGCCAACGGGATAATAACCCCCAGCCCATGGATTGTGGAGCGAGGTTTGGTCCGATCCCAGGTCGATGTGTATGTTTTCCTCGTGGAATTTTTCCCAGATGTCTACCACATTGCCTAAATAAGCAATAGAGACTACTTCTTTATTGGCTTTCGCCAAAGTGACTCTTTGTACCAAGGTATCGATATCTTCAATTACCTCATTAATCCATCCTTGACTGTGACGAATGTGTGTTATTTTAGGATTGACTTCGGCACAAATGGTGATGCATCCTGCGATGTTCCCTGCTTTGGGTTGGGCGCCACTCATGCCTCCTAATCCAGAGGTAACGAAAAGTCCACCTTTAGGTTCTTTTTTTATTTTTCTAAATCCATTTAAAACGGTAATCGTTGTTCCATGAACAATTCCTTGTGGACCGATATACATATAGCTGCCCGCAGTCATTTGACCATATTGCGACACCCCTAAGGCATTCATTTTTTCCCAATCATCTGGTTTAGAATAGTTTGGAATTACCATGCCGTTAGTTACTACCACTCTAGGTGCTTCTTGGTGGGAAGGGAACAACCCCATTGGATGACCAGAAAACATGGTTAGGGTTTGTTCATCGGTCATTTCCGATAAATATTTCATGGTGAGTAAGTACTGCGCCCAGTTTTGAAAAACGGCCCCATTGCCTCCGTAGGTAATCAATTCATGAGGATGTTGTGCCACTGCATAATCTAAATTATTCTGAATCATTAGCATAATCGCCTTAGCTTGTTCGCTTTTTCCAGGATATTCATTCACGGGACGCGCATACATTTTATAATCAGGACGCAAACGATACATATAGATGCGACCGTATTTTTCTAATTCTTCGGCGAATTCTTGAATTAATTCGGCGTGATGTTGGGGTTCGAAATAGCGTAAGGCGTTTCGAAGCGCCAATTTCTTTTCGTCCTCTGATAGAATTTCCTTGCGTTTTGGAGCATGGTTAATCTCCGTTTCGTAAGGTTTAGGTTGTGGTAAAATTGCAGGAATTCCTTGTTGTATTTGCTCTTGGAATGTCATAAAGTAGGTTTTGATATTTAGGTTTGGAAATTTTAACCCTGAATTTTTATTGTAAATGTGTTTTTTATTAAAATCCTAAATAAGGTTTCGTTGTGCTACCGATTTCATAATCTCAAATTCATTAACAATTATCTTGTTTTTTATCTCCAAATTCGAAATCTCTTTAGCGTTTCTTTCGAATCGTATTGGTGTTTTTGTCAAACCCATAAGGACAATGTCGGCAACCGCTTTTGCAGCAATACCCCCTTTTTAGGTGGTGTTTCTCTGTGAAGCATTTATATCCTTCAGAGGTGAAATAAAAATCTTCACCTTCTGTCATTGTGTTTTTATTTCTGAGATCCTTCATTGCTACAAATTTATAAACTTTAAAGTAAATGGCTAATGTTGTTATCAAATATTTAATAGTTAATACGAAAGTATAAATGGCGTTTATTAAACAAGCTTAGATAGCTGTAAGAAATTTAACATAAGTATGATTTGTTCAGATTAAGTTTTAAAACAAGAAATTGAACTACATTCATTAACTATATTATTGATATTGAATTTCTAAAATGAATTGTTTTGTGTTGTATATTTGCAGTAAATTTATTTTTTTTTGAATAAAATACTGACTCAGAAAATTTCGCTGCCCACGAGCAAGGCTTCTTTATATGTGAGACGTGAGGATTTAATTCATCCTTTTGTTTCAGGTAATAAATTTAGAAAGTTAAAATACAATTTGATTCAGGCAAGGAAAGAAGGAAAAACTAAACTCCTCACTTTTGGAGGCGCTTTTTCTAATCACATTGCTGCTGTTGCTGCAGCGGGAAAAGAATTTGGCTTTGAAACAGTTGGAATTATTAGAGGAGAAGAATTAGGGTCAAAAGTGGAAAGTAATCCGACATTGTCTTTCTCTAAAGGTTGCGGGATGGTGCTTAATTTTGTCTCTAGGGATACCTATAGAGATAAAGAGTTACCGACTTTTATCAAATCGTTAAAAGCAAATTATGGCGATTTTTATTTGCTGCCAGAAGGAGGGACTAACGCTTTAGCGATAAAGGGTTGTGGTGAGATTTTAACACAAAAAGACACTTCGTTTACTCATATTTGCAGTGCAGTAGGAACCGGGGGCACTATAGCTGGAATTATTAATGCGACCTTGCCTAACCAAAAAATTATTGGATTTCCAGCATTGAAAGGATCTTTTTTGTCGGATGATATTCGTAAATTTGTAAATAAAGAAAGTTGGGAACTGATTCATGACTATCATTTTGGAGGTTATGGTAAAATAAATGAAGCATTAATCCGTTTTATCAATGGATTCTATCAAGAAACGGCTATTCCATTAGATCCTATTTATACAGGGAAAATGATGTATGGGATTTTTGATTTAATTGAAAAAGGATATTTCCCTAATGGTTCTAAAATACTCGCCATTCATACCGGTGGATTACAGGGTGTTGCAGGGATGAATCAGAAAATAAAAAATAAAAACGGACTATTAATACAAACACAATGATTAGAAAACTGTTATTTTATATATTAGTATTACTTATTGTCAGTTGTAATGCCTCCATACCTGTGGTGTATTCAACTAAAAGGATAATTAGAAATGGTAATACCACTGTTGTTAAAACAAGTAATAAAGCGATTGCCAAAAAAAATGTTCCAAAAAAAAATGTTACCAAGAAAGTAGTCCTTCAGAAAAATACAGTTGATCAAAAAAGTAAAGTAACAAAATCCAATCCTACTATACAGGATTCTAAATCACTTGA
>CALQBR020000015.1 GCA_943328865.2 Sphingobacterium thalpophilum | reverse complement strand
TTAGCGTAGCTAAAATGAAAGCAACGATATACAGAATAGCTTTAACACTTTATTAAATTATTTATAATGAAGTGTCCGATGAAAATCGGACACTTTTTTTGTCTTATTTAACTTTTGTGGCCTTTTCTAAGCGATTCCATCTTTGGTCCGATGCGAATACAATTAGATACATTAATTGTTCCCTAGGATTAGCTACTAACTATGAAAGGACAATCTGACTTCTATGCTATTTTAGCGGTGGTAAGATCTTTAAATTATAAAAAAGTAGTGTCTTACACAATTTCGGCACTTAAGCCAGCTTCCAGAAGTTGGGAGCATTGCGGGGTTAATTCGTCAATTGGACCTGTCTTTACCGTACATTTTCCTTTGTAGTGAACAATTAACGAACATTGTTCTGCTTGTTCGGAGGTGTGTTTACAAACTTTTATTAAAGTATCAATCACATGGTCAAAAGTATTGTAGTCATCATTATACATGACGATTTCATTGTCAAAGGAAATGGCTTCTTCAACTAATACTTGCTCGCTTATTTTTTCTTTTGTACTCATAGCTTTATAATTTAAGGATTATGAATTATGAATTTTAAAAATTACTTCAATTTTTTCTTTTGAAGCTGCAAAAAAGGAAATTTTGTTTGGTTTCAAAAGGGGTTTCATGGTCTTCGGTAAAACACTTTATTTTTTGAAAATCATTCGTAAATTGATCCTCAAGGCCAATCTCAGAATATTGTTGAATATCAAGTCCACTGCATTTTTTTGGTCCATTTTCAGAAAAAGTGCCTATTATTAGATAACTGGATACTAACTTATTAACGGTTTCAGTATAATTCCGAATTTCTTCGGGAGTAGTCAGAAAATGGAAAGCAGCACGGTCATGCCAAATGTCAAAAGTAGAATTGGTATCGAATTGGGTGATGTCCGAAACAATCCAATTTACTTTTTCAGCATTCTTACCGAGTCTTTTTTGGGCCCGTTCTAATGCTTCTGCCGAAATATCTAATACCGATATATTTTGATAGCCTTCCTCTAATAAAAAATCTACTAAATGGCTATCTCCACCACCAATATCAATTATTTTTGCCGACTTATCTAGGTGAGTTGACCTAATTAAATCAAGCGAAGTTTTGGGATGGACTTGCGTCCAACTCACTTCTTGGGGTTGTTTGTTTTGGTAAACCGCCTCCCAGTGTTCTTTGGTTTTATTAGGCATAACTAGTTGATTTGATGTACTCTAATTTACGTATTTTAAAGATACCCAGTTATTTTTTTTAAACTTTTTAACATAGGTTAGTCCTTTCTCTGTACAAGAGGCATCGATAAAAGGAATGTCTTCTTCATAAAAACCACTTAACAATAAAGTCCCTTTTGGATTCAAACAATCCACATAACTTTGCATATCGTTCAATAAAATGTTGCGGTTAATATTGGCAATGATAAGGTCGTAATTTTTACCTGTTAATAGTGCCGCATCCCCTTCATAAACGGAAATATGCTGACACTCATTGCGTTCCGCATTTTCGATAGAATTTAGGTAACACCAATTGTCGATGTCAATAGCGTCAATAGGTTGAGCCCCTTTCATTTCAGCTAATATTGCTAAAATTGCCGTACCACATCCCATATCTAATGTTTTCTTTCCAGTTACATCAATTTCCAATAAATGTTGAATCATCATGTGGGTGGTTTCGTGGTGACCCGTTCCAAAACTCATTTTTGGCTCAATAACGATATCATAAGCGGCATCGGTTTTAGCATGAAAAGGAGCACGGACATGACAAGTTCCATCCACATCAATGGCTTCAAAATTCTTTTCCCATTCTTCATTCCAATTGACTTGCTCGATTTCTTCTATTTGATAAGACACCGTAAATTCAGGAGAACTTAGGATATGAAGGTCTTCTATGAGATTTTCTGTCCAAAACTGTTTTTGGATATAGGCAATAACCCCTAATTCACTTTCTATAAAGCTTTCAAAAGGCAGTTCACCCAATTCAGCAACTAATATTTCCGATCCTAATTCTTTTGGACTTACCGTAAAATGGTAGCCTAAATATATGTTTGACATCTGATTTTTTTTGCAAAGGTATGAATCCCGATTCAATCCTCTTTTGGAATTTTAGTTTAATTTTAAGGTTATATTCGACAAAGCTACTGTTGCTTTAAAACAATACGCTTTGTTGACCCTAAGGATTATAAAGGATTACTAAGAAACGGTTTTGTGTTTAAGCATAAAAAAAAGAGCTAATGAAGCTCTTTTAGTTTTTATTTGTTTAAAGTAATCATACATTTTCTTAATTCGGGCTTTTCATTGGTGTAATTAAAAAGCCAATCAATTAATTGCTCTATTTCATAAGGCAATAATATTTTTAGCGCTTTTTGCAATTCCTTGCAAAATAGAGAAGGATCAAAACTGACTCTTTCAAGTATGTTTTTCGTGTAGGCAACCATCGTTCTTTTCATAAAAATAAATTTATTGGTTAGAAATGGGTTAGCGATCATTTTCTCAAATTTAATCAAAATAAGTATCAATGTCAAAATAAACAAAGATTATTATTATTTCAAAAAGCTTTATTTTAGTTTTTTATCGTATCTAATTGTCTTTAAAAACAAATTATTGCTTTGTGGCACGGAACATTTCTCTTTTTCCTGGAGGACCTTCGAGTTTTTCTACCGTAAATCCTACTTCTTGCAGGCTTCGTTTAACTACTCCACGAGCAGCATAGGTCACTAAAACGCCTTTGTTTTTTAAAGAATCATACATTTTTTTGAAAATTTCAGTACTCCAAAGTTCTGGTTGTACGCGATAGCCAAATGCATCAAAATAAATCAAATCAAAACATTTTTCATCTGAAATCGCATCAAAAAACTGCTTTCGTTTTGTTAAATGGTAGTACCCAGACAATCTAGTTTCCTTTTCCCAATCACAATGGTGCATCAACTCAAAAACAGCACGTTCTGGTTCGGCATTTAGTTCCGAAACATAATTCATTTTTAAAACCTCCTCCGAAGAAATTGGATAGGCTTCTATACCTACATAGTTGATGCTTTGTTGGTGTTTTTGGGATTCTATATAGGTGATAAATGCATTCAATCCCGTTCCAAAACCAATCTCTAAAATGGAAACGGGTTTGCCTTCAAATAAAGAAAGGCCATTTTTTATAAAAACGTGTTTTGCTTCCTGAATGGCACCGTGTTTAGAATGGTAGGATTCATTCCATTCGGGTAAATGAATCGTGGTAGAACCATCCGAAGTTTGTATAATTTCTCTTTTCAAAATCTATTGAATAAATGGTTTTGTTTCCTATTAACATCAAAACGAAAAAGAATTGACAGATAGTTTAATAGGGTATTTTTATTTAGTACAATCGCAAAAGTAACTAGATAAATTAACTATAAATGAATAGTTCTATAATTTTAATTATTGGTTTTGAGTTCAGTGATAAATTAAACTCGTATCAAATAATTATAAATAATTTTATTTCAGGTTAAAAGAACTCTAAAATTTGTTAATTTAGCAAAGGAAATTAGGAAATATTTAACTTTTGAATAGGCATCTTTAATGTTTAATAATCAATTTGTTAGCCATTGCTATTCATTTTAAAAAATAGAATAAATGAGTTTAAATAATACTCAAAATATTGATATTGTAAAAGTGCCCGCTTCAAAAATTGATTCAATTGATTTTGAAAACATCACTTTCGGCAATGTATTTACAGACCACATGTTAATTTGTGATTTTGTAGATGGCGCTTGGCAAAGACCTAAAATAACCCCTTACGAGCCTTTTTTATTAGATCCTTCTGCCAAAGTTTTTCATTATGGGCAAGCTATTTTTGAAGGGATGAAAGCCTACAAAGATGATGATGATGATGTTTGGCTTTTCCGACCAGAACAGAACTTTGAACGTTTCAATAAATCGGCTACTAGAATGGCTATGCCTGAGGTTCCTGAATCCGTTTTTATGGCTGGACTATATCAATTAATTGATTTAGAGCGAAACTGGGTAAAGAAAGGAAAAGGAAATACTTTGTATATAAGGCCTTTTATGATTGCTACAGGTCATGGTGTTATTGCTGCACCTTCAGACCAATACCGGTTTATGATTATTTTATCTCCTGCCAAATCTTATTATTCTGGAGAAGTAAAAGTTATTATCGCAGAGCATTATAGTCGGGCTGCAAATGGAGGCATTGGTGCAGCAAAAGCAGCAGGTAACTATTCGGCACAATTTTATCCAACAAAATTAGCCAACGAGCAAGGTTTCCAACAAATCATTTGGACAGACGATGCCACGCATACAATGCTTGAAGAAGCTGGAACAATGAATGTGTTTTTTAGAATTAATGACACTTTATACACAGCACCTACTAGCGAGAGAATTTTAGATGGGGTTACCAGAAAAAGTTTAATTGCCCTTGCTGAAAAATTAGGTATTAAATTAGAAGTTCATCCTGTTTTAGTTTCTAAAATCATAGAATCGGCTAAAAATGGCACTTTAAAAGAAATATTTGGTGCAGGTACGGCGGCAGTAGTTAATCCAATTGTAGG
This sequence comes from Sphingobacterium thalpophilum, assembly GCA_943328865.2. Classification (GTDB taxonomy): domain Bacteria; phylum Bacteroidota; class Bacteroidia; order Flavobacteriales; family Flavobacteriaceae; genus Flavobacterium. Next base: position 6,852 of record CALQBR020000015.1, on the reverse strand, counting down.
TTTTTCATTTCAAGATATCTATTACGAATTACCAAAATTGGAAAATCCAATGGCTTTACAGTTAAAAGAGCATTTGACGGATATTCAATACAAATTAGCAGAGGATACTTTTGGTTGGACTATAAAAGTTTAATCTATAAAGAAGTAGTTACAAAAAGTCAAAAAAATCCTGTTCATTCGGGATTTTTTTATTTCAAAATTTTAAATAAATCTGGTTTGATTTAGTTTGATCCTTTCCTTTACCATCATCTCTTTAAATAGATTTCCCATCTGCGCCTATTTTACTTTTATTACAATATTGAATTTCATCTGAAACAGCTTTGATTTTATCTTGTAATCCATGTTCTATGATGTTCGGATTAGAGTTTAGCACCGATCACCTATGGTTTCTATAATTTCTATAGCATTTCATTTATGGGCAGTCTCAAGGATTCTTCATTTTCTTATTTCATTAAATTGAAACGTAGCTTATTTTTTGGTTTTTCAAATTCTCTTTTAATGTTTCAGTGAATCCCATACCAAAAGGAGCATTAGATTTTTTGTCAGGATTGAGTTGTTCTTGAATATTTTTCATGCCAATAAATGTTCGATCCAAAATAGTAACTATTACTTACAAATGAGTATTTTTGTCTAAATTTATAAATTATGTTTAGTCAGGGTCAATTGATTTTTGCGGTTTTATTTTTAGTAGCTTTTGTTATTGCAGTGAGTTATTCTTATAGAAAAGACATTGTAATTCATCGCAATTTTTATAAAGGAAATTATAAGGTTTTAATTGGTTTTTTAATTTTTATAGGATTGCTTTTTGTAATAAAAATTTTCTTCAAACATTAAAATAAAATAGTCCACCTAAAATAGTGATATGATTATTTAATGGTTGGTTTTGAAAAATGGATTCTTTTTAGGATGACGATTATTTCGGAAGGACGACTACTCTTAAATCAGGAATATCAATATTATTCTTAACTTTACAATATTAATTAATCGTATCGATTATGAGGATTCTAAAATATTTATTTTTACTCTTTTTATTGGCTCTTGTGGCGTTGTCTGTATTTGTGGCAACACAAAAAGGCGATTACGATATTGTAAGAAGTATAATTATAAAATCGCCAAAAACAGTCGTTTTCAATTATGTGAATGACTACCGGAATTGGGAAAATTGGGTCTCGTGGAAAGAAAATGATTCCAATGTAATTTACAATTATCCTCAAAACACAATTGGTATTGGAAGTTCTTACTCATGGTATGGAGAAGAGGGTAATGGGAATATAAAAACTATTTTTGTCAAAACAAATGACAGTCTTGTCCAAGCGATGCGCTATGACGAATCGCCTTCAAAAGTATTTTGGTCTTTCAAAGATACCCTTAGCGGTACTAAAGTGACTTGGAGAACAAAAGGGAGTATGCCTTTTATGGATAAAATTTATGCGGTATTAAAAGGAGGTTCTGAAAAGGTAATCGGTATTCGATTTGAAAAAAGTCTACTTAATTTAGATAAAAGATTAGATTATGAAATTAAAACCTATACTATTGAAGTAAATGGAGTGGTAACCAAAACCAGTACTTTTTATTTACAAAAAACCATTAGTAGTAAAATTTCTAATCTGTCTAAGAATTTAAAAATCATGTTGCCTAATCTGCTTGATTTTTGCAAAAAAAATAATATCGCTAACAATGGAAAACCATTTGTAATCTATCATTCTTTTGATGAAAAGAAAGGTATTACTAAATTTTCAGCATGTATTCCAGTCAAAGAGGAAATATTTACGAGTATAGGCAGCGATCTTACAGGAGGCAAACTAGAGTCTTTTCAAGCTGTAAAAACTACATTAACAGGGGATTATTCTCATACTAGAGAAGCCTGGAATCAAACCAAAGCCTATATTACCAAAAATAAATTAATCCGGAGTGCTGCGGGGCCAATAATGGAAATTTATACTAAAGGTATCAGCCAAGAAAAAAGTCCCTCAAAATGGGTAACTCATTTGTATATTGCTGTAAACCCTAAAAACGCACCGTCAAAGATATTTAGGCCAATAATTTTAGACAGCACAGCAATCACTAAACCAATTAAAAAAGAGCAAATTATACTTAATTAAATTGTTTTTTTAAATTATTAATTTCCATTAAACCTTTTCTGTTTAAATTATTCTTATGATTAAATAGTCTCTTTGGAAGAAAAGGATTTCATACAGTTGTTATTGAACCCTAAAACGCAAAATGAAGCGTTTAAAAAACTCTTGTTAGATTACCAAAGACCTTTATACAATCATATTAGGAATATTGTTTTGAATCATGACGATGCAGATGATGTTTTGCAAAACACTTTTGTGAAGGTTTTTCAATACCTCAAAAGTTTCAAAGGTGATAGCAAATTGTTTTCTTGGATGTATCGGATTGCTACTAACGAATCGATTACGTTTATCAATCAAAAAGCAAAGCGAAGTGGACTAACTAGTGAAGTATTGCAGCGAAAATTGGTTGAGAATTTAAAAGCAGATTCTCATTTTGAAGGGGATGAAATTGCTTTCAAATTACAAAAAGCAATAGCGGGATTACCTGAGAAACAACAATTGGTTTTCAAGATGAAATATTTTGAAGAAATAAAATACGAAGCGATGTCTGAAATTTTAGGGACCTCTGTCGGGGCTTTAAAAGCCTCTTACCATCATGCAGTAAAAAAAATTGAAATTTTTATGACTAAAGATTAAACCTTTTCAAAATAAATACCTCTAATTGATATGGATGATTTTAATTTAGATAGTAAACCTAAAATTAATTCAGGATTTACAATCCCTGAAAATTTTTTTGAAAATTTTTCAGAAAAAGTACTTCAACGACTTCCGGAAGAAGAGTATAAAGTAATTTCTATTTTCCAAAAACCTAAAATCTGGCTTACTGCAGTTGCAGCGGTATTGGTTATAGCATTAGGGATTCCATTTTATTTGTTGTTTTCTACAAATAATACCGAACTAGATCAGGCAACTTTAGAAAATTATATTACCAATCAATCCAATATCAGTGAGTATGATTTAATTGCTTTATTGGAAAAAGAAGATCTTGAGAACATGAAAATAGATCTGAATCTTGAAGAAGAATCCCTTGAAGTAATTCTTTCTACTAATAGCAATTTAGAACAAGATATTATAACCCATTAAATATCATCAACAAATATTTAAAAACCTGTAAAATTGACATTAACAAGAAGTTTGTTTAAACAAACACAAATGATTAATAAGTGGATATTTTATATTGTCCCTTAAACAAAAATAAATTTAAAAAACAGATGAAATTAAAAAACATACTTACGATCCTTTTGCTTCTGGTTTCCTTCAGTTTTTTTGCTCAAGGAGGTAGAATGAGAGCTAAAAAAGAACAAATAAAATCTTTAAAAGTTGCTTTTCTTACCAATGAATTGTCTTTGTCAAGTGATGAAGCAGAGCGTTTTTGGCCCATTTACAACGCTTTTGAAAGTAATCAATTTGAGTTGCGTCATGAAAAAATGCGATCAATCCTAAACCGGATAGATGATGCATTATTAGATGATATGTCCGATAAAGAAGCAACAGTTTTACTGGCACAAATGGAAAATTCGGAAGAGGAATTACATCAATTGCGAAAAAAATTAGTTTTGAGTTTAAAAGGCATTATCAGTCCAGTAAAAATTTTAAAACTAAAAAAAGCAGAAGAGGATTTTAATCGAAAATTATTACAGCAATATAGGGAAAAACCACCAAGAAGATAAAAGCTTCAGATTGTGTTTTGCTAAAAAATCCAATGATGAAAATTAAGGTATTTATTTTATTGTTTCTTTTCTTGCTTATTTCGTGTAAGCCAAGAATATTTGAAGTGTCAAAAAAATATTCTATAATTGTTGATACTATTTTGACGGATCAAATTAGTATCAGAGCAATTTTGATAGATGAAAATAAAGTATGGTATGCTGCTGATAAAAATAGAGTTGGATTTTATGATTTGATAACCAATATCAAGTCAGAACATACCTTGGCTAAAGATTCATTGTCTTTGGAATTTAGAAGTATTGCTCAAACTTCTGAGTCAATTTTAGTTTTAAGCATTGCAAATCCAGCCATTTTATTTAAAATTAATAAAAAAGACTTTACCGTTAAATTGGTATATCAAGAAAATAATGAGAAAGTGTTTTATGATAGCATGCAATTCTGGAATAACCAGGAAGGTATAGCTGTTGGAGATCCAACGGAAGATTGTTTTTCAATAATTACCACTCGTGATGGAGGAGATTCATGGCAAAAGATGACTTGTGATAAACTTCCAAAATTGGCCGAAGGAGAAGCCTTTTTTGCAGCGAGTAATTCAAATATTGTTATCAAAGGATCAAAAACCTTTATAGTTTCTGGTGGAAAGAAATCGAGGTTATATGAGAGCAAAGATCAGGGTTTTACCTGGAAAGTGAGCGAAACTCCGATAATTCAGGGTGAAGCAATGACCGGTATTTTTTCTGCCGATTTCTATAATGAAAAAATAGGTTTCGCAGTTGGTGGAAATTATGAAAAACAATCCGATAACGCTGCTAATAAAATTTTCACTTTCGATGGGGGAGAAACTTGGAAGATAGCGGCTCCAAATCAAAGTTTTGGATATGCGTCCTGCGTACAATTCATACCTAATACAAAAGGAAAAAAATTAATTACTTCAGGTCCTTCTGGAGTTTTTTATTCGGAAGACCAAGGATCCAATTGGGAAAAAATAATTTCGGATAATGATTTACATACCATTCGATTTCAAAATGACAGTACTGCATTTGCTGCTGGAAAGAACAAAATGATTCGAATACATTTCAGAAAATTATAACTACTAAATGGATCTTATATTTTAGTTGATCTCATTGTTTTTATATTACGATTAGTGGCACAGTAATTGCCTACAAATTTTTAAGTATTAGAAACAGTGGTTTTCTATTTCAATATATAAACAAATACGATCTACGCATGAAAACAAAGCTAATTACCCTTGCAATTTTTGTTGTCCTTGTTGCAAATCAAGTTTTTGCTCAGGACAAAACTACCGTGAATGCAACAAGTTCTGAAATTAGTGATAATTTAGATTTGAGAGCAGTCGCTTCTATTTTTGGTGATTCGGAAGATTTAAGTGATTTCGAAAGGCGTTTGAATGATCCCAAACTTCAAATTTCAAATTTAGACTTGAATAATGACAATGCCGTAGATTACCTGCGTGTAATCGAATCTATCGAAGGCAACACCCATTTAATCATAGTGCAAGCGGTACTTGATAAAGATGTTTTTCAAGATGTGGCTACTGTTGAAGTTGAAAAAGACGAACATAATAGGGTTCAGGTACAAGTTGTGGGGGATGTTTATATGTATGGAAATAATTATATTTATGAGCCTGTTTACGTTCATACTCCCGTAATTTATACTTCGTTTTGGGTAAATCAATACCGTCCTTACTATTCCTCTTGGTATTGGGGCTACTATCCAACCTATTACTATGCTTGGAATCCTTATCCTGTTTTTCGATACAGAAATAACGTTAATATATGTATTAATGTAAATCATTCCTACAATTATGTAAATGTAAGGAGAAGTCGAACAGCAGTTGCTCTTTACAGTGCAAGACGGTCAAATGGATATGAACTACAACATCCACAGCGTTCCTTTGTTGTTAGAAACAACAATGTGACCAATCGATATGAATTAGATCGAACAAGAACGGTGAAAAATACAGGTGTAAGAAACGGAAATCCTAGAGCAATGAGTCGTGGGAATGATAATACAGTTGAAGTTTCTCCTTCAAGAGATTATAGAAGTAAGACAGTTAATTCTTCTAGAGGAAGTAGCACTCTATCACCATCTAATTCAAGAGGCAACGATAGAAACAGCGTTACTAGTTCTAGAGAAAACAGGAAAGAATCCAATTCGTCTAGAGGAAGAACCTCAAATAGAAGTGAATCTTCGAGAGGAAATCGTCAATCTAATGGTCGATAAGTATCGGAATTAATTTTAAAAGGCTGTCTTAAGTGACAGCTTTTTTTTTGATAAAACCCAATTAATTCAAATTCATTAAAAAACGAGTCTTAATTTATTATTAATCGGTTTTATAATGATAAATTTGTACTCTTTTTTAAGATTATTTATGAGCACGCAACATCACGAACTTCATAGTAAGTGGACTATAGGAGGATTATTAGTTAGTTTAGGTATAATTTATGGCGATATTGGAACCTCTCCATTATATGTAATGAAGGCTATTATAGGTCTTGATTTTGCTATAAATAAAGATCTTGTATTAGGAGGAATATCATTGGTTTTTTGGACATTAACCTTACAAACTACTCTAAAATATGTTATTATTACGCTTAATGCGGATAATAATGGAGAAGGAGGGATTTTTGCTTTGTATGCTTTAGTAAAACGAACCAAAATAAAATGGCTTATTATTCCTGCCGTTATTGGCGGAAGTGCTTTGCTCGCTGATGGAATAATTACGCCACCCATTTCGGTGTCTTCTGCAGTTGAAGGGGTTCGGATTTTTTATCCCACAATAAATACCGTCCCTATTGTTATTGGTATTCTTTTCGTATTATTTACAATACAACAGTTTGGAACAAAATTGGTTGGAAAGTTTTTTGCGCCAGTGATGATGATTTGGTTTTCAATGCTAGGAATTCTTGGAATTGTTCAGATTGCTGGAAATTTCGAAGTCCTAAAAGCAATCAACCCTTATTATGCTTATCATATATTGATTGCCGATAAAGGAATTAATCCAGAGGGTTTCTTTGTACTTGGTTTTGTGTTTCTATGTACCACTGGAGCCGAAGCATTGTATTCGGATATGGGGCATTGTGGA
>CALQBR020000014.1 GCA_943328865.2 Sphingobacterium thalpophilum | reverse complement strand
AGGTTTTCAGTTTGTCTTAGGAGCGTGTTATAAATTTGATTTTTAGGAAGTTTCAAAGAAAAGGAGTTTCAAAGATTCAAAGATTGAAAAGGACAAAGTTATTTGAGGAAACGGTTCTTCGCGAACCTTGTGTGTTATTTTGCTTTCTTTGAGGTTAAATGCCTGTTTTTCAATTCTGACTTATCTTCAAAGATTAAAAACCTTTGTAGCTTTGCAACTCAAAACCCTGCACCTTAAGAAAATGACTTTCAAACAGAAAATACACCAGCATTACCTTCAGCAAGTCCAAGATAAAATGGATGTTTTTCGGGATATGATTGTTGCATTGACTGAAGATGCTAAGAATGATGCCAAGGGTTCTGCGGGAGACAAACATGAAACGGCTTTGTCAATGATGCATATTGAGCAGGAAAAGCTCAATCATAAACTCAAAGAAGTCATTGATCAAAAAGCAATTTTAGATAAAATTGATCCTACTGTAGTTTCTAATAAAATCGCTTTAGGTAGTTTGGTTCAAGCCAATGGAATCTTTTTGTACGTAAGTTTAGCACTAACTAAAATCACCATTGACAACGTCGCAGTTATTGCTTTATCTCCCCAGTCTCCTTTAGGAAACAAATTGATAGGTATGGACGTGGGATTTTCTTTTGAAATCAATACAACCAAGTATTTGATTGAAAAAATCGCCTAACCCTCTCTTTTGTTTTCAAACCCCTTCATTTTATCGGCATTATATGTAGTTAATTACATGATATTAAGTGTTTTATGTATAATAAAAAGCATAAAAATGTAAACTAATTCTACTATTATATAGATTTCACTTTTCAATACTTCTTAAAAAAGGACTTTTGTGTTTTAAATGGAAGCCAAAACAAACTAATCGCTTTATTATTAATAGAATAGGTAGCATCTTTACTATATATTAATAACCAAAAAAAGATAGTTATGTGCGGAATAGTAGCCATTATAGGAAAAGGGAAAAATGAAACTTTAGTTAAAACACTTTCTAAAAGAATGTCCCATCGAGGACCTGATGAAAGCGATATGTATATTAATGATAAAGGGCATATTTTGTCCCACGAACGCTTATCAATTATTGATTTGCATTCTGGTCGTCAACCCATAAATGGGACAAAATCGGCTTATATGGTTCATAATGGTGAAATTTACAATCACCAAAAATTAAGAGATACTGTTTTAAAAAACCATGTGTTTAGAACAAAATCCGATTCAGAGGTGATTGTACATCTTTATGAAGAATTTGGTTATGATTTTTGCAATCTATTGGATGGTGATTTTGCTTTTGTGATTATTGATGGGGATGATTTTATAGCAGGACGAGATCCTTTGGGGGTAAAACCTTTGTATTATGGTTTAGACGAAAGAGGACGGATTTATTTTGCTTCGGAAATGAAAACAATCGCTGATCAATGCAACACTTTTTTTACCTTTCCTCCAGGGCATTTTTATACTTCCAAAACAGGTTTTGTGAAATATTATAAACCCATTTACGAAGAGCCGACCAAAGCTACTCAAGCATTAAATTTTGAACTTATTCGTGAAACCTTAACCCAGGCTACTCGTAAAAGATTGATGAGTGATGTGCCAATTGGTGTTTTACTCTCTGGAGGTTTGGATTCTTCCTTGACTTCGGCTATTGCTTCCAGGTTATTGGCCGATAGTGGAAAGAAACTTCATTCTTTTTCTATTGGTTTGGATATTGAAGCTCCAGATGTAAAAGCAGCCAGAACAGTAGCGGAATTTTTAGGAACAGAACATCATGAGATTTATTTTACCATTGAGGAAGGGATTGCTATTTTAAATAAATTGATTTGGCATTTAGAAACCTATGACGTAACTTCTGTAAGAGCCAGTACCCCTATGTATTTTCTTTCTAAAGCAATCACTGATTTAGGTATAAAAGTCGTTTTGTCTGGGGAAGGTGCTGATGAAATTTTTGGAGGTTATTTGTATTTCAGAAATGCTCCTTCGACTGCTGAATTTCAAAAAGAAACCATCGAAAGGGTCCAGAAATTATTTACTGCTGATTTGCTTCGTGCGGATAAATCTTCGATGGCGCATGGATTGGAAGTGAGAGTTCCTTTTTTAGATAAAGATTTTCTTGAGATGGCTATTCAAATTACTCCTGAAGCAAAACAACCCAAAACGCATGATGGTATTGAAAAATACATTCTCAGAAAAGCTTTTGATACGCCAGAAAATCCATATTTACCTCAAGAAATATTGTGGCGACAAAAAGAACAGTTTTCGGATGGGGTAGGGTATCATTGGATTGATCAATTAATTGAATTTTGCGCCTCGAAAGTAACCGATGAAGATCTGATTATGGCTAAAGTAAAATTCCCTTACAATACCCCACTAACCAAAGAAGCCTATTATTACAGAACCATTTTTCATGACTATTATCCACAACAGAGTGCCGCGCAAACGGTTAGAAAGTGGATTCCAAAATGGCAAAAAAATCAAGATCCAAGTGGAAGAGCCAATGCGGCTCATGTTCAGGCAGCTGTTGGAATTGCCAAATCAAGGATGTCAGTATAGGTTTGATTTTTTAGCCTATTTTTTTTAAAACGGTCTCTAAAAAGGGATCGTTTTTTGAGTCGATTAATCAACACAATGTTAATAACTTCAAGACTAAATAGACTGTTTTATCGATTAAATCATTCTCATTTTTATATATTTGCGTGTTATACAAAAATACATTTTTTAGAATAAAAAAATATGAGCGAAGAAATCAACAAGAACAATTATTCAGCAGATAGTATTCAGGCCCTTGAAGGAATGGAGCATGTAAGAATGCGTCCTTCGATGTACATCGGTGATGTGGGTGTTAGAGGTCTACACCATCTAGTCTATGAAGTAGTTGATAACTCTATCGATGAGGCGATGGGTGGTCATTGCGATACCATCAGCGTAGCTATTAATGAAGATGGTTCGATTACCGTTGAAGACAATGGTCGTGGAATTCCGGTTGACATGCATAAAAAAGAAGGGGTTTCTGCTCTTCAGGTTGTAATGACTAAAATTGGTGCAGGGGGTAAATTTGATAAAGATTCCTATAAAGTTTCTGGAGGATTACACGGTGTTGGGGTTTCTTGTGTGAATGCATTGTCATCTCACTTAAGGGCTACGGTTCATAGAGAAGGTAAAGTGTATGAACAAGAATATGAAAGAGGAAAGGCACTGTATCCAGTAAAACAAATTGGAGAAACTGAAAAAAGAGGAACTATTGTTACTTTTTATCCAGATTCAACCATTTTTACGCAAACTACAGAGTTTTCGTATGATACGTTGTCTGCTCGTATGCGTGAGTTGTCTTTCTTAAACAAAGGGATTACTATTACCTTCACTGATAAAAGAGAATTAGATAAAGATGGTAAATTTGTTTCAGAAATTTTCCACTCTAATGAAGGTTTAAAAGAATACATTAGGTATTTAGATGGAAATCGGGAGCCGATCATTACCCATGTAATTTCTATGGATCATCAAAAAGGAGATATTCCTGTTGAGGTTGCATTGATTTATAATACCAGTTATACAGAGAATATTTTTTCTTACGTAAACAATATCAACACCCACGAAGGTGGTACGCACTTGCAAGGTTTTAGAACAGGATTAACGCGTTCTTTAAAAAAATACGCGGATGCTTCTGGAATGTTGGACAAACTTAAGTTTGAAATTGCAGGAGATGATTTCCGTGAAGGTTTAACGGCTATTATTTCTGTAAAAGTATCAGAACCGCAATTTGAAGGACAAACCAAAACGAAGTTAGGAAATAGAGAGGTGGTTTCTCCAGTAAGTCAGGCGGTTAGTGAAATGATTGAGAATTATTTGGAAGAAAATCCAAATGATGCACGAATCATTGTTCAAAAAGTAATTCTTGCAGCTCAAGCCCGTCATGCGGCAAAAAAAGCGCGTGAAATGGTACAGCGTAAAACCGTTATGGGCGGCGGTGGATTACCAGGTAAATTGTCAGATTGTTCTGAGCAAGATCCTGCAAAATGCGAAGTATATTTAGTCGAGGGAGACTCGGCAGGTGGTACTGCAAAACAAGGTCGTGACCGTGCTTTTCAGGCCATTATGCCTTTGCGTGGTAAGATTCTGAATGTCGAAAAAGCGATGCACCATAAGGTTTTTGAAAATGAAGAAATTCGAAATATATTTACCGCATTGGGTGTAACCATTGGTACTGCCGAAGATAGTAAGGCTTTGAATATAGAGAAATTAAGGTATCATAAAGTGATTATTATGTGTGATGCCGATGTCGATGGAAGTCACATTTCTACTTTAATTTTGACTTTCTTCTTCCGTTTTATGAAAGAATTAATTGAGCAAGGACATGTTTACATTGCAGCTCCTCCTTTGTATTTAGTTAAAAAAGGTAATAAAAAGGAATATGCCTGGAATGATGTACAACGCGATCAGGCCAATGAAAGAATGGGTGGGAGTGCTGCAATTCAGCGTTATAAAGGTCTTGGGGAGATGAATGCGGAACAATTGTGGGAAACGACAATGGATCCGAATTTCAGAACCTTGCGTCAGGTAAATATCGATAGCTTAGCGGAAGCCGATCGTGTTTTTTCTATGTTAATGGGAGATGAAGTACCGCCACGTAGAGAGTTTATCGAGAAGAATGCAGTGTATGCAAATATAGATGCCTAATTGATGAAAAAGAGTTTGTTTCTCTTCTTGTTGATTTCAACTGGGAGTTTTTCTCAGCCAACAGATCCAGATGTATTTCAAGATTTAGGGTATTTGATTAACGATGCGCTTTTCTTTTCTAAAAGATACATTAGTCCAGCAGCAGAAGCAGCAACTTTTGGATCATCTTCAGGATGGCTATCTTCAGCTAAGAAAAGACCAATTTGGGACGTAACTGTAGGGCTTCATTCTAATTTCTTTCTGGTTCCCAAGAATAATAGAGCGTTTGGAATTAAAAATACTGATTTTTCCTTTTTTTCGATACAAAATGCTACTGCTGCCACTGTCCCTACTGCTTTGGGAAACGATAATCAGGTTTATCTTATTGGGCAATTAGGAACAGAGCAAATTAAGTTAAAGACACCACAAGGAATTAATCAGGATATAATTATTTATCCACACTTATCGGCTAATATTTCAATTTGGTATGGAACAGAGTTTTTAATCAAATTTGCACCAATTACAAAACTCAAAAAAGGAGATTATCAAGTATATGGGGTTGGTTTAAAACACAATTTGAATCAACATTTTAAATGGTTGCAAAATAAAAAAATCAATGCTGCCGGTTTGTTTTGTTATTCAAGTGAGCAAATAAATTTTGATTTTTTAGATTCGCAATCTAGTATGGGGAATATTGGAATTAATAGGCTATCTGGTTATATTGACACATTTCAAACTCAAGTCAACGTTTCAAAAGAATATAAAAAAATAGAATTACTGGCTGGTTTAATTTTAAATGTTAGCAATGATCGATATGAGTTTTCTGGAGAAAAAGGAGAAATAGAAAATATAATTCCTTTGCGATCTATTTTTAATGAAAAACTAAAAGAAATCTCCAAAACACGATCACTTGTATTAGGAGAAGTTTCATGTAGATACGAAATTAGTAATGTTTATTTACAAACCACCCTTGCTTTTGGTAAATTTGTGAATTCAAATGTATCAATACAATATGAATTTTAATTATTTTATAAATATAAACAACCAATAAATGAAAGTTACAATAGTAGGAGCAGGAAATGTGGGAGCAACCTGTGCAGATGCAATTTCATACAGAGGAGTTGCAAGTGAAGTAGTTTTATTAGATATTAAAGAAGGTTTTGCTGAAGGTAAAGCCATGGATATCATGCAGTGTGCTACAAATACAGGTTTTAACACCAAAGTTTCAGGTGTTACCAATGATTATTCTAAAACAGCTAACAGTGATGTAGTGGTAATCACTTCTGGTATTCCAAGAAAACCAGGTATGACTCGTGAGGAATTAATTGGAATTAATGCAGGAATCGTAAAAACGGTTGTAGAAAATGTATTGGTTCACTCACCCAATACCATTGTGGTGGTGGTTTCTAATCCTATGGATACCATGACTTACTTGGCATTAAAAGCAACAGGTTTGCCTAAAAATAGAATCATCGGAATGGGTGGTGCTTTAGACAGTTCTCGTTTTAGATATTATTTATCAAAAGCCTTAGACAAACCATCAAATGATGTTTCTGCAATGGTTATTGGAGGTCACGGTGATACTACTATGATTCCGTTAACGCGTTTGGCATCTTATAATGGTATTCCAGTTTCTGAATTTCTTTCTCAAGAAGCATTAGATAAAGTAGCTGCTGATACGATGGTTGGAGGTGCAACGCTTACAGGACTTTTGGGAACTTCAGCATGGTATGCACCAGGAGCTTCTGTAGCTTATTTGGTAGATAGTATTTTGAATGATCAAAAGAAAATGATTGCTTGTTCTGTTTTGTTAGAAGGAGAATATGGTCAAAGCGATATTTGTATTGGGGTACCATGTATTATAGGAAAAAATGGAGTTGAGCAAATTTTAGATATCAAATTAAATGAGGCTGAAAAAGCGTTGTTTGCTAAAAGTGCTGATGCCGTTCGAAATATGAATGCAGATTTAAAATCGGTTTTGGTATAAGCCTTTTTGACAATTTATAGTGAAGACTGCAATTTTGCAGTCTTTTTTTTGAGATTAACCTATAAATAAATTGGTTAATCTTACTGTTAATTATATATTTGCTTGGTTTTTAAAAAAGAAAAAGTATTTATTTTCCTATTTTATTCAGAGATAGTATTTTTTCCTTTCTTTTTTAACACCTTATCTATGAATACAGAAATAAAAATTAATTAATTTTACTAATAATGCAGAATAGAGGACTTATTAAATTTTTCGCAATTTTATTTGCATTGGTAAGTATTTACCAACTTTCTTTCACTTTCGTTTCTCAAAAAGTAGAAAATGACGCAAAAACTTTTGCTGCTGGTGATTCAAACAAAGAATTAAAATACTTAGACTCCATTGGGAAAGAAAAAGTATTTAATCTTGGATTTTCTGACTTTACTTATGATGAGGTAAAAGAGAAAAAAATCAACAAAGGTCTTGACTTAGAAGGAGGTATTAACGTACAACTTCAAATCTCTGTAAAAGATATCATTAAAGGATTGGCGAACAATTCTAAAAATCCTATTTTCAATCAAGCTTTAGCGGAAGCTACAAAAAACAGAGAAGGAAATGAAAATTATTTAGATGCCTTTTTTGACGAGTTTGATAAAGCTTCTGCTGGTAAATTAAAATTGGCTTCACCAGATGTTTTCTCTAATAAAATATTAGGGGACGAGGTGAACTTCAAAATGTCTGATAACGAAGTTAAAACAGTTATACGAAGAAAAGTTGATGAGTCTATTGGAAGTGCCTTTGAAGTTTTAAGAAAACGTATTGATAAATTTGGCGTTACACAACCAAATATCCAAAAAGTTGGTGAATCAGGAAGAATTTTAGTAGAACTACCAGGTGCTAAAGATGTGGACCGTATTAAAAAATTATTACAAAGTACGGCCCAATTGGAATTTTGGGAAACCTATAAAATTGAGGAAGTAGGTAATTTCTTGATGGCAGCAAACAATGCCTTGAAATTAACTGAGAAATCGGCTGTTGAAGTAAAAGAAACAGCTAAAACAGGGATTGATACTTTATTGACTGATAAATCAAAAGATACGGTTGCTCCAGTAAAAGGGAATAATCCATTATTAGATAAATTTGTAGGTCAAGGTGGTGGACCGGTTTTAGGAGTTGTTTCTCCAAAGGATACTGCGGCAATCAATGGTTATTTAAAAAGACAAGATATCAGAGCATTATTAGCAGCGAACCTTCGTTATGCTAAATTTGTTTGGGGAAAACCAGCTTCAATAGTTGATGAGAAAACCAAAAAAGAAATTGAGACAGTTGAATTGTATGCGTTAAAAGGAAACAGAGACAACCAAGCTGCGATGAGTGGTGGTGTCGTTACTGATGCTAAAGATTCATTTGATCAATTAGGAAAACCATCGGTAACGATGCAAATGAGTGGTCAAGGCGCAAAAGCTTGGGAAGAATTAACAGGAAGAGCGTTTACTCAAAAAAGTAATATTGCGATTGTTTTAGATGATGTTGTTTACTCTGCACCGGGGGTTTCAAGTGGACCTATTTCAGGTGGAAGATCTGAAATTTCAGGTGTTTTTGATGTAACAGAAACTAAAGATTTAGCGAACGTATTAAGAGCAGGTAAATTACCAGCTGCAGCCGAAATTGTACAATCAGAAGTGGTAGGACCATCCTTAGGTCAAGAAGCAATTGACAATGGTACAAATTCAGCGATTATTGGTTTGTTAATTGTTTCGCTTTGGATGATGGTTTATTATGGTAAATCAGGTTTGTATGCAAATATTGCATTGGCAGTCAATTTGTTGTTCTTGTTTGGAATTTTAGCAAGCTTAGGTGCAGTTCTTACTTTACCGGGTATTGCTGGTATCGTTTTAACTATGGGAACTGCGGTCGATGCGAACATCATTATATACGAAAGAGCTAAAGAAGAGTTAAGAGCAGGAAGTTCTATTGAAGACGCGATAAAAGCGTCATTTGGTTGGAAAGGGGCCATGCGTTCTATTGTGGATGCTAACGTAACACACGTTTTAACAGGAGCGGTATTGTTAATTTTTGGTACAGGTCCAATTCAAGGATTTGCTACTACTTTATTAATTGGTATTGTAACGTCGTTGTTTACTTCTATCTTTATTACCAGAATCTTATTAGATTGGAGTATCAATAAAGGAAACAAATTGACTTTTGTAACTGGATTTTCTAAAAACTTCTTTAACAACTTCCATTTTGATTTCCTAGGTGTGAAAAAATACACTTATATCTTTTCAAGCTTAGTTGTTGTTGTGAGTATTATCTCATTATCTACGAATGGTTTGAATCAAGGGGTAGATTTCTTGGGTGGAAGAACTTTCCAAGTGCGTTTTGAAAAACCAGTATCTGCGGAGCTTGTTAAAGAAGAATTGGTAAAAGTATTTGAAGGTAGTGCAGAAGCAAAAATATTCGGTACGGATAACCAGTTAAAAATTACCACAAAATTCAAGGTGGAAGAAGCTGGATCTGAAGCAGATTATGCGGTTAACAAACTTTTGTATGACAATTTGAAAAAACATTTTGCTGCTGACATGACTTATGAGAAATTCGTAAACAGTTATGATGGTAAAAAATATGGTATTTTACAAGCGTCTAAAGTTGGTCCAACTGTAGCGGATGATATTAAAACTAATTCTTATTGGGCGGTACTTGGAGCGATGGCGATTGTATTCCTTTATTTGATGATCAGTTTTAGAAAATGGCAATACAGTTTGGGTGCGATTGCAGCGGTAGCCCATGACGTAATCTTTGTATTGGGGATTTACTCTTTACTTTGGAAATACATGCCTTTCGGAATGGAGATCGACCAACACTTTATCGCGGCGATCCTTACAGTAATTGGATATTCTATGAATGATACCGTAATCGTATTTGACAGGGTTCGTGAATATTTAGCAGGTAAAGCAAAAGGAAATTTCAATTCTATTGTAAACCAATCTATTAATTCTACAATGTCTAGAACTATCAATACTTCGTTAACGATGATTTTGGTATTGTTGATTATGTTTATCTTCGGTGGAGAGTCTATTAGAGGATTTATCTTCGCGATGTTAATAGGTATTATAGTAGGTACTTATTCTTCTCTATTTATTGCCACACCGGTTCTTGTTGATACCATTTCTGATGCTGAACACAAAAGAATTGAAGAAGAGCATAATAAAGCCTAAAACCTTATTGAATTATATATAAAGAATTGTCCGATGAAAATCGGACATTTTTTTTGGCCTCTTTTTACTTGAAAACTAACGTTTTCGATGCGCATGCAACTTTGGTTCAACGCGCATGTAGCGGAACATAGAACCAGATGCAATTAAACTTCCCTTCTAATGGATAGTTAAGCAATCCTAAACTCATTTTTAATTTTTAAAATAAGGAAATCTCATTTTTATGGCTAATATAAAGTCGCTTTAATATAGAAAATAGCACAAAAAAAGCAGTACTATTGCTATTTTTTGGGCAAAATTTTCTTTTTAAAGCCTTCAATATTTTCTAATATTAGGTAGCGTGAGAGCGTGGGTTTAATTAAATAGTATAACCTTTTTTTCTAGATTGTTTTGGAATAAAATAATTATATATAGAAGAAAAACGTGGTTGTAACATTTGATCAACTTTTTTCAAGTCTAAAAAAAGCAAAAAGTTATTACCGATTTTAGTAGAAAAAAACGATTTTTGTTTAGTTTGATTTTTTGTTTAATTAATAGGTTCATCAAAAAAATCAAGAAATAATTTGTTGATTACTTTTTCAGCTATATTTTCTTCTTGGTAAATACCTTCGCCAAAAATTTCTAGATACAAAATAGACAATGGGATAAGTATTAAAATTAAGAGTGTAAAACATCCATCTTTTTTAGACTTTTTGATTTTTGTCATTTTTTTATTGTAAATATTATTTCTTGTCCAGTTTCACAACGTTACTAATATCAATTGAATTGATTTTTTATAAAGATAGAATATTATTTTTATATTAATTAGGTGTTATTTTTAATATTTCTGGTTCTAATTTAAACTTGAGTTCAACTATTAAATGTAGCTCGACCAAAATTCACAAAAGAACGAGTCAATTAACACAAGAATAAAGATATACATCTGATATAATGCGAAATGAGAATATTTATCAAACTGATATTGCTATTATTATTTGTAAATATAAATTAATTATTAATAGAGAATTAAAAAAGTAATGAAGACAAACGTAGTAATTAGTATAAGGCTTTTTTAGCGTAGCTAAAATGAAAGCAACGATATACAGAATAGCTTTAACACTTTATTAAATTGTTTATAATGAAGTGTCCGATGAAAATCGGACACTTTTTTTGTCATATTTAACTTTTGTGGCCTTTTCGAATCGCCTCCAACTTTGGTCCGATGCGAATACAAATAGATACAGTAATTGTTCCCTAGGATTAGCTACTAACTATGAAAGGACAATGTGACTTCTATGCTATTTTAGCGATGGTAAGATTATTAAATTATAAAAAAAGTAATGTGTTACACAATTTCGGCACTTAAGCCAGCTTCTAGAAGTTGGGAGCATTGCGGGGTTAATTCGTCAATTGAACCTGTTTTTACCGTACATTTTCCTTTGTAGTGTACAATTAACGAACATTGCTCTGCTTGTTCGGAGGTGTGTTTACAAACTTTTATTAAAGTATCAATCACATGGTCAAAAGTATTGTAGTCATCATTATACATGACGATTTCATTGTCAAAGGAAATGGCTTCT
>CALQBR020000013.1 GCA_943328865.2 Sphingobacterium thalpophilum | reverse complement strand
GAGCTGTTGTGCGTGGTACTGGAATGGCGCTTAAAAACATTCCAAAATTTAAAAGTATTTTAATAAAATAACAGCATAAATATTCATGCAGCAAATATTTAATTTTATATTTAAAAACAGTAATAGATTGCTGTTTTTGCTGCTTTTAGCTATTTCATTAATACTCACAATCCAATCCCATTCCTTTCACAGAAGTAAGGTAATTAGTTCCGCAAATTTTCTAACGGGAGGTGTTTATGAAAGAATAAACAATGTTCGTGAATACTTAAATTTAAGATCTCACAATGAACTTTTGGCAAATGAAAATGCCAAATTAAAAAGTCTTTTATTCAATATTAAAGATTCTACAATTATTCCAAAAATTGATAGCATTAAAGGTGTAAGTAAGGTAGACATTATAGTTTCTAAAGTAATTCATAATTCTTATAATGTTTATGAAAATTACCTCACCATTAATAGTGGGGAAAAAGAGGGCGTGAAACCAGACATGGGTGTAGTAAATAGCAACGGAATAATAGGAATTATTGACCAAACATCGAAAAATTATGCTACAATTATTAGTATCTTAAATAAGAAATCTCAAATTAATGCCAAAATAAAAAAAACGAATCATTTTGGTTCTTTAATTTGGAATGGAAAAAATACAGGTTTCGTTCAGCTCATTGATGTCCCAAGATTAGCTTCGGTAAGAAAAGGAGACACTGTAGTAACCGGAGGTCAATCGATCATATTTCCAGAAAATATCAACATCGGAACTATTGACAAAATATTTATTGATAACGAAACCAATTACTACACTTTAAATGTAAAACTTTTTAATGACATGACTAACCTAGGGCATGTATATATCATCAAAAGTAAAGATCGTGAAGAAATCATTAATTTAGAGAAAAAAAGCAAAAATGAATAGTGCTTTTCTATCAAATATTGCCAGATTTATATTGTTGCTCGCAACACAAATTACTATTTTCAATAATATCGACTTCCTTGGATACATCAATCCATTTCCTTATATACTCTTTATCATACTTTTCCCTGTAAATGGTAATAAATCAATATTGGTTTTAAGTAGCTTTTTTATAGGAATAATTATAGACCTTTTTTGCAATTCCGGAGGTGTTCACGCGGCTTCTTGTATACTATTAGCATATGTAAGGCCTATAATATTTAAATTTTCTTTTGGATTAAGCTATGAATACCAAACAGTTCGATTAAATGACGTATTAACAACAGAACGTTTTTCCTTCATATTAATATCCGTTATCATTCATCATTTTTCTCTATTTTTATTAGAAGTTTTTCAATTGAATTTCCTATGGGATATTCTACTTAGGACTTTGGTAAGCACAATTTTCACCACTATAATTTGCATTGTGCTAATTTATATTTTTAAGCCTAGCAAGAGATGAGAAAAGTATTTCTTCCTTCGCTTATCATAATTACAACAATTCTGCTTTTAATCAGGCTATTTTACCTGCAGGTTATAAATGATTCTTTTAAATTAAAATCAGAAAACAACGCTATTAAGATCAAGTATGACTATCCTGAAAGAGGTTATATTTATGATCGAAATGGCAAACTACTAGTAGCAAATCAACCCTCATATGATATCATGGTAATCCCCAGGGAGGTAAAAAAAATTGATACTTCTGAGTTTTGCCTATTATTAAATATTTCTAAAACTGATTTCATTAAAATTATAAACAAAGCTAAAGTATACAGTCCAAGACTACCATCTGTTTTCCTACCTCAGTTAAACAAATTAGAGTACGCTGCTTTTCAAGAAAAAATAAGAAAATTTGAAGGATTTTATATTCAAAAACGTTCTCTTCGAGACTATCAAGTAAAATTTGGAGCAAATATTTTCGGTTTTATTACTCAGGTTAATGATAAATTAGTAGCAAAAAACCCCTATTACAATAGTGGTGATCTGATAGGCAAACAGGGGGTTGAAGAAAGTTATGAAGAAGTCCTAAGAGGAATAAAAGGAGTGAAATATATCCAAAAAGACAAATATAATAGAGAAATAGGGGCTTATAAAGATGGGAAGTTTGACACTATAGCCGTGCAAGGAGAAGATGTTAATTTAACCATAGATTTAGAACTTCAAAAATATGGAGAAGAATTAATGATTAACAAAAGAGGTGGTATCGTAGCACTTGAACCTAAAACAGGTGAGATATTATCCTTAGTAACTGCACCATCCTATGATCCATCAATTTTAGTAGGGAGACAACGTTCTAAAAATTACACTAAACTATACCGAGATTCCATAGCAAAACCGTTATTCGATAGAGGATTACTAGCTGAGTATGCACCAGGATCACCCTTTAAAATAATGACCGGATTGGTTGGACTACAAGAAAAAATAGTGGATACACAAACGACATTTATGTGCAACCATGGTTTTTCTTATGCCAGAGGTCGATTCCAAAGATGCCACTGCGGTGGCGGTATACGGGATCTACATGTTGGTATTTACAAATCATGCAATGCCTATTTTTCAAATGTTTATTTACTAACAATCGGAAAATACAAAAAACCAAGCTATGCTATTGATGTTTGGAGCAATCATATAAAAAGTTTTGGATTAGGTCAATTCATGGGTTACGATTTACCAACAGGTAAAAAAGGAAAAATACCAAATTCTAAAACCTACAAAAAAATGTACCCTGATTGGGGGTGGAGTGGAAAAACAAACATCTCTAATGCTATTGGACAAGGAGAAGTATTAATGACTCCTATTCAATTAGCAAATATGATGGCTGCAGTTGCTAATCGTGGTTATTACTATACCCCTCATATTATTAAGAAGATTGAAGGACAAGTAATTGACAAAAAATTCAGAACGAAGCATGTAACTACAATAGATAAAGAGCATTTTATACCGATGATAAATGGATTATTTGATGTTTACAATTTAGGTACAGCATACGCATTAAAGATTGATGGAATAGACATTTGTGGTAAAACTGGGACCGCGGAGAATTTTGCGAAAATTAATGGTAAAAGAACAAAACTACAGGATCATTCCATATTTGTCGCTTTTGCACCAAAAGACAATCCTAAAATAGCCATTGCCGTTATGATCGAAAACGGTGGTTTTGGCTCAACGATTGCAGGTCCAATTGCAAGTTTAATGATAGAGAAATACCTAAGAGGAAAAATCACAAGAACAGATTTAGAAACTAGAACATTAAACACTAGCTTACAAGGAAGATATGCCATACTGGGTGGTCTCTCAGAAGAAATAAAATTAGAATTGCACAAAAAAGATTCTATCCTAAAAAGTAAAACCGAAGTTAAAGATATCAAAGCAAATCCAGAAAAACGGAATTAAATAAAAGCAGGCATTAATAATGAAAAACCAAAGTGTATCAAGCAACTTAGACTGGATAAGTGTCATAATCTATATTCTTTTAGTAGTATTGGGTTGGCTCAACATCTATTCTTCTTCATTATCAACTACCTCTGAAGACGCAACGCTTTTTGATATTTCACAAATTTATGGTAAACAATTGATGTTTATTATTTTTACTATTCCATTAATATTTTTAGTACTTGCTGTTGATGGAAAATTTTATGAAAAATATTCTAGCATCATTTTTACAATAGCGCTATTGCTCTTAGCTGGTCTATTTCTCTTCGGAAAAACAATTGCTGGACAACGTTGTTGGTATGCTATTGGCACATTTACCATACAACCATCGGAGTTTGCAAAAGCTGCAACTGCACTGGCTTTAGCGAAATATTTGAGTGATGTTCAGGTAAATCTAAAAGATATCAATAGACAAATCGAGGTATTAATAATTATTGCACTCCCTGTCTTTCTAATTCTACCTCAACCCGACCCAGGAAGTGCATTAATTTATACCATTTTTATAATTGTATTATACCGTGAAGGATTACCATCTTGGTATATTTGGGTAGGATTTATATCCATATTCTTATTCGTATTAACGTTAACAATAGAACCTGAATACGTAATATTGTTATGCTTTTCAATTATTGCTTTTATCTATGTAAAAAGCAGGAAAATTAACAGAAATATTATTGCAAGTGCTTTGATATTGATTTTGGCAACAGGGTTTATACTTTCTGTAAATTACGTTTTCGAAAATGTTTTTAAACAACACCATAGGGATCGTTTCAACATCCTTTTAGGAAAAGAAGTTGACCTAAAAGGGATTGGATACAATACAAACCAATCTGAAATAGCAATTGGTTCAGGAGGTTGGTTTGGAAAAGGATTTCTAGAGGGTACTCAAACTAAAGGCGGATTTGTGCCGGAACAACATACCGATTATATTTTTACAACCGTAGGAGAAGAATGGGGGTTTTTCGGATCATTAATTGTAGTAGCTCTTTTTGTAGGATTAATATTAAGAACAATCTATCTTTCAGAAAGACAAAAAACAAAATTCAGTCGCGTCTATGGCTATTGCGTAGCAGGCATTTTATTTATTCACTTTTTTGTAAATGTGTCTATGGTTTTAGGTATTTTTCCAACTATTGGAGTACCTCTGCCCTTCTTTTCCTATGGTGGTTCTGGACTTTGGGGTTTTACCATTTTACTTTTCATATTCCTAAAAATGGACGCCAATAAAGTAAATGAATGGTGATTTTTAGACTTCCCGATTTGACTAAAGCTATTTGATAAAAAACGACATTAAATTAAAATTCCTATTGATAAAAAAAACGCCTTAAAAGCCAATTTAGCTTTTGAGGCGTTTTTTTACAGCAATAAATTTCTATTAATTATATTACCAATAGAAATTTATCAAGATTTGACTAATTTATCTTTTTTCTTTACTCTTACCGACCCTTTGGCGACTGTTTTTGATTGTAAGTCATCCAATACATTCAGCGCTTCTTCGACATAAATATCTTTAGCCAAGCTTTCGTGCCATCTTTCTCTTTTTTCTTTTAACGTAACGTCGTTCTGTATGGCATCTCGTTCGTAAGGCAATGACACGAATTTCAATTCATTTTTGTAATCTACAATCGATTTGAATTTTTTTGTTGTGGCTTCAAGTGTCTCCTGCTCTTCTTTAAACTTTTTCAATTGCAAACTATAAGTATTTACTTCACTTCTTTCGAAAAGCCATTTTGCATTTTCATCAATCAACTGTAATTGCTTGTTATTGGTCATTCGTTTGTTACTATTAGCAATAGCTGTATCAAAATTATTTTGACGCTCCCATGTTGTGTATAGAGCGGCATCGATTTTATCCCAAGCCATCGCATTGTCAATATCACGTTCCCCCATTTTAATATAAGAATAACGATCAGGCATTACTATATCACTACTCACACCATTTAATTGAGTAGATCCTCCATTAATTCTATAGAATTTTTGGGTGGTAGTTTTCAAAGCACCTAGATCTCCCATGCTGCTATTGCGAACAAACTGATTCAAGTCGATTACATTTTGAACCGTGCCTTTTCCATAAGTTTGTTTACTCCCTATAATGACCCCTCTTTTATAATCTTGAATCGCGGCTGCTAAAATTTCGGAAGCAGACGCAGAAAAAGAATTGACCATAATCACTAGGGGACCATCCCATTGGACTTTTCTGTCTCTATCATACAAAACTTCTTTTTTTCCTGCAGCTGATTTTATCTGTACGACTGGCCCTTGTTCAATAAACAGTCCTGTGATATCCACAACGGTTTTTAAGGAACCGCCACCATCATCGCGAACATCAACTATGATTCCTTTAACACCTTCTTTTTTCAAGCGTTCTACCTCAATAGCCATATCTTTTCCAGCATCCCTACTGTCTTTGTCTTCAAAATCAATATAGAATTTAGGCAAGTAGATTACTCCGTATTTTAATCCGTTTTTATTAACAATACTCGACTTTAAATACGTTTCTTCAATTTCAATATTATCTCTAATAAGGGAAATGATTTTAATAGAACCATCTGTCTTTTTAACAGTTAATCGCACCTCAGTTCCCTTTGGTCCTTTGATTTTTTTAACCACATCGTCGATGCGCATTCCCACAACATCAACAGGATCTTTGCTGCCTTGGGCTACTTTGAGTACTACATCACCCGGCTCCAATTCCTTACCTCTCCAAGCAGGGCCTCCAGAGATTAATTCGGTTATTTCAGTAAAATCATTTTTCTTTTGAAGTCTCGCACCAATACCTTCGAGTTTACCAGACATACTCACATCAAAACGTTCTTTTTCTTCTGGCGCAAAATAAGAAGTATGAGGGTCAAATCTTGAGGCTATAGCATTTACATAAATAGAAAACCAATCATCTCGGTTTAAATCATCAATAAACCCAAAATACTCATTTAAAGATTTAAAAGAACTCTCGCGGGTTTCTTTTTCCAATTCTTCAAAAGATTTAACTTTGTAAGCAGCATCTGATTTTAACTTATCCGATTCTAGTTTTTGCTTATCTGTTAATGAGGAAAGTGTAGAGAGTTTAATTTGTTTTCTCCATTTTTCTTTTAACTCTGCTGTATTTTTGGCATACGGCATGTTCTCGTAATCGGTATTAAAATTTTCATCGATTGTATAGTCAAAAGGCGCGTCCATAATCTGCTTATAATAAGCTTTGCTTTCTTCCATGCGACTAACCAATCTGCTATAAGTCAAATCAAAAAATGACAAATCCCTATTTTTGATTTGATCATCCAATTGGGTTTCATATTTAGAAAATTCATCTATATCAGATTGCAGAAAAAATCTTTTGGAAGGGTCTAAGGCTTCCATATAATCTTTATAAATTCCTTTTGAAAATTTATCATCTATCGCTGATGGCTCATAGTGTCCCCTTTCTACCACAAAAGCCAACAACTCTAATAATAGTTTGTCTTTTTCAGGATCACTTGCATTCCTTGGTATAAAACTCAAAAATGCTACCGACAGGGCAACAATGACTAACAATATCTTATAATTCCTTTTCATAAATTGCCAAATTGCATTCATTAATTTTTAATCTAAATTACATAAAAAACTATGTCACGATTAATGTACGTACTTATTTTTTTGTTAAAGATACAAAAATAGGCTGTTCCTAGTAAAAATGATTATTTTTACGACACAAAATTTGAGTTTCGTTCCAATAACAGTCATTAAGAATGGAATTATTACCTTACATTTTATGAAGATGCCCTAAATCCAATGAAAAAACCTTTAATATTAGTTACCAATGATGATGGTATTTCAGCCCCTGGAATTCGTGCTTTGACTTCGGTTATGGCTGAAATTGGAACCGTAGTGGTAGTGGCTCCTGACAAGCCTCAAAGCGCTATGGGACATGCTATCACCATCAACAATACGCTTTATATCAATAAGATTTCTGAGGAAAATTCCGAAATTTTGGAATACAGTTGTTCTGGAACCCCCGTCGATTGTGTTAAATTAGCAGTCAATGAGGTCCTACATCAAAAACCCGACTTATGTGTTTCGGGGGTCAATCACGGCTCCAATTCTTCTATCAATGTTATTTACTCTGGTACGATGAGTGCAGCTGTTGAAGCGGGAATAGAGGGTATCCCTGCAATCGGATTCTCACTTTTAGATTATGATTGGAATGCTGACTTTGATGCCATTAAATCGTTTATTAAAAAAATTGCGCTCGAAGTATTGGCAAACAAATTGCCTGAAGGAGTCATCCTTAATGTGAATTTCCCTAAATTAAAAGAGAACGAAATAAAAGGAATCAAGATTTGCCGCCAAGCCAAAGCGATGTGGATGGAAAAATTCGACAAACGAAAAACACCTCAAGGCAAAGATTATTATTGGCTAACTGGGGAATTTGTCAATCAAGACAAAGGAGAAGATACTGATGAATGGGCCTTGGAAAATGGATACATTTCTGTAGTCCCTGTTCATTTTGACATGACGGCACACCATAGCATCCAACAACTCAATACGTGGAACCTAAAATAAATCTGATACCATCGCTATGATTCTCTAAATAAGAAAAACTAGCGTATCCTATTACTAAAAAACATACTTTAAAGATGAAAAAAATAGACCTCTTTTTCGGATTCCTGATTGGCCTTTTGGCCGATTTCATGGGAAGTTATATTTTCATAGTTGCCTTTACGCAACACAACTTTACTAACGGCATTCAATTACTAAAAAATGGAGGAAATCTTGGAAAATTAATTACCCTCGGTGCAATCCTTAATTTGGCAATATTCTTTATCCTTTTAAAACTAAACAAGGAATTAATGGCTCGAGGTATTATATTGTCAATGTTTTTATTGATTTTAATAACACTATTTATATAATATTTCATTGCCTATAAAATATAGAAAGTCCATTTCTGAAAAATCAACAAAAAATGAAATATTACATTATAGCTGGTGAAGCTTCCGGAGATTTACATGGTTCAAACCTGATGAAAGCACTGTATCAAAAAGATCCGAATGCCGAAATTCGGTTTTGGGGAGGTGATTTAATGCAAAAAACGGGCGGGACTTTGGTAAAACACTATCGGGAGTTGGCTTTTATGGGATTTATAGAAGTTATTTTTAATCTGAAAACCATTTTAAATAACATCAAAAGCTGTAAAACGGACATTCTAGCTTTTCAGCCCGATGTGATTGTATTTATTGACTATCCCGGTTTTAATATGCGTATCGCCGAATGGGCAAAAGCCTTAGGGATGAAAACCCATTATTATATTTCTCCTCAAATTTGGGCTTGGAAAGAAAATCGTATCAAAGCCATCAAGCGGGATGTTGATAAAATGTACGTGATTTTGCCTTTTGAAAAAGATTTCTATGAAACAAAGCATCATTTTCCGGTTGATTTTGTGGGACACCCATTAATTGATGCCATTCAGAACCGAACAACCATTGAAGCAGCTGAGTTTAGAAAAGAAAACGACTTGGATGACAAACCCATTATTGCTATTCTTCCCGGCAGTAGAAAACAGGAAATTACTAAGATGCTTGAAGTAATGCTCAGTGTGGTAGCGGATTTCCCCGAATATCAATTTGTGATTGCTGGAGCTCCTAGTCAGGAATTCTCACTTTATGCTCCCTTTCTAAACAATAAAAACGTTCGATTTATATCAAATAAAACCTACGACTTATTGAGCGTTTCTTATGCCGCCTTGGTTACTTCTGGCACTGCAACACTCGAAACCGCTTTGTTTAAAGTTCCTGAAGTTGTTTGCTATAAAGGCAGCTGGGTTTCTTACCAAATTGCAAAACGTATCGTTACCCTAAAATACATCTCTTTGGTGAATTTAATTATGGACCGGGAAGTGGTAACCGAATTGATTCAAGAGGATTGTAATTCGAAAAGAATCAAAGCCGAATTGCAAAAATTATTAGATCCAATTAATCGGAATCAGGTTTTAGCGCAATATGACCTTTTAGAAGCCAAACTAGGAGGTAGTGGGGCTAGTGAAAAAACAGCGACCTTAATTACGAACTATCATTCTTAATTTTAATTTTCTTAGATTTTGAACAATCCTAAAAAGAAATATTGGTTTAAAAAAGTATGTTACGCACTACTAATTTTAATAGTCTTTGCGAGTTGTAAAACTACAGTGAGTCCTATTAGTTCTGATAATAAAAATAATAAGTACGCGAATTATAGTCCCAAAAAAAAGCGTGCCTTGGTAAAGCAATTAATTGAAACCGCTACGGAGCAACTTGGCGTAAAATACCTTCCAGGAGGGACCACCGCAAAGGGTTTTGACTGTTCTGGATTAATCTATACCACATTCAAAAAAATAGAGATTTCATTACCCCGAACCACTATCGAAATGGCTAAAATAGGCGCTACAATTGATACCGATGAAATCAAAGAAGGGGATCTCATTTTCTTCAAAACTAATGGCAAAAGTGTAATCAATCATGTTGGAATGGTGGTTGATGTTTTATCGGATGAAATTCAATTCATTCATGCGGCTACCTCTAAAGGCGTAATGATTTCCTCCACAAAAGAATCCTATTACAAAAATGCCTATGTTCAGGCCAACAGAATTTTTTAGAATAACTTGTTAGAATTGTGTATATTAGAGTGTGAAAGCACTTCAATTTCCCTTAACAAGAATTACCATTTGGTTTATACTTGGCATTCTATACGCTGCGAGTATAGAAACCTCCGTAGCATTTGCCTTTGTTTTGGTGGGAGTCGGTGCAATTGGATTTGGTATCGCTTATTTCTTTACCGCTAAAACCTTTACCCCAACTCTTTATTTTGGAGTAGCTTCTTATTGCCTGTCTTTTTGCATCGGAATTACCACGCTGTTGGCTCACACTGATTTATACAATCCCAAGAATTACTTCCATCAACTCACAAATGCCAAACAAGAACATATTCTAGAAGTTGTTTTAAGGGAAAAACTAAAAAGCACTGCTTTCAATGATCGCTTTATTGCCATAGTCAAAAACATTGATCATAAGGAAAGTTCAGGGAAAATAATCCTTCATATTCGAAAAAATATAGAGAATAAAAAATTACAAATTGGTGCGCATTTAAAAACTAAAGGACTCTTACTAAAACACCGAAAACTCAATAATCCAGACCAGTTTGATTATGGACGCTATTTGACCAATAAATCTATTCTGGCTCAAATCTATGCAAATCCTAGCAATACCCAAATAAGCACTACCATCGACAAAAACTGTTGGTATTATGCCTCGAAAATCAGGAACAAAATCATAACCAATCTTGAGAAAAATAATTTTGGCAAAAACGAATTGCCCGTCATTGCTGCTTTGATTTTAGGACAACAACAAGATATTGCTCCAGAAATCTTAAAGGACTATCAGTATGCAGGTGCCGTCCATATTTTATCTGTTTCCGGATTGCACGTAGGATTTATATTATTATTTATCACTTTTTTACTGCAAAGACTCCCTAAAACAACTATTGGAAATACAATCCGATTGGTTGTTATCATCAACTCATTATGGGGTTTTGCTTTTATTGCAGGACTCGCCCCATCGGTGGTGCGCTCGGTAACGATGTTCTCATTTGTTGCTGTTGGGATGCATTTAAAAAGAAGCACCAATATCTTTCATACTTTAATCGTATCGGTGTTGCTCATTTTACTTTTTCAACCTGCTTTTTTGTTTGATGTCGGATTCCAATTGAGTTATGTCTCCTTGTTTTTTATCTTATGGCTACAACCCTTATTTTCTAAACTTTGGATTCCAAAAAACAAAATCTTACAATACTTTTGGGATCTCTTAACGGTTTCTTTTGCCGCACAAATTGGCGCATTGCCTTTGAGCGTTTATTATTTCCATCAATTCCCAGGATTGTTTTTTGTCACTAATTTAATCATCATCCCTTTCTTGAGCATTATTATGGCTTTAGGTGTTTTGACGATGGTATTAGCCGCTTTTGATTGGGTTCCTGTAATTTTATTAAAACTATTAGAATGGTCTGTGGTAATTTTGAACAAAACCATCAATTGGGTTGCTTCATTTGAACAATTCATCGTACAAGACATCGCTTTCAATGCCCCTATGCTATTGAGTATGTATCTATTTATCATTATGATGTTCCTTTGGTATGAGAAACCTAACTTTAATAAAATGGTATTCACCGTAATCGGTTTAATCCTTTTTCAGGGAATTTATTTAGAAACCCATTGGCATGAGCAGCAACAAAAAG
>CALQBR020000012.1 GCA_943328865.2 Sphingobacterium thalpophilum | reverse complement strand
ATGCTCCTCATACTATTGAGGAAAAAACAGGGAACTATTTTCAGGCGCATTCAGGTGGTCCGTTAGTGCAACATGCGCTTTTAGCAATGTTAGAATTATCTCATCGTGGAGAAATTCCTTTGGAGAAAGTAGTGGAAAAAATGAGCCATAATGTTGCTGAAATATACAGAATAAAAGAAAGAGGTTATATTCGGGAGGGGTATTTTGCCGATTTAGTTTTAGTGGATTTAAATAAGCAACAAGAAGTTATTCCTTCCTCCATTTTATATAAATGCCAATGGTCTCCTTTTTTAGGACAAGTTTTTAAAAGCAGCATTCATTCTACTTTTGTTAATGGACATGTGGTATATGATAAAGGAATTGTCAAGACAGAGGTGAAAGGAAAAAGATTAAAGTTCGAAAAGATTAGATAATCAAAAAGTACCAAATAATTTTAAATAGTATCAGAATATGAATTTTAGTTTATTGTTAGATAATTTAACGAATCCAGCTTTGTTGTTTTTTGTATTGGGAATTATAGCCGTCTATGTAAAAAGTGACTTAAAAATCCCTGAAAACACTTCGAAATTCATTTCGCTATACCTCCTTTTTTCAATTGGTTTTAAAGGAGGACAAGAATTGGCTCACAGTCATTTTACCGCAGATATCCTTTGGGCTATTGTATTTGGAGTATCGATTGCGGGATTAATTCCCTTGTACACTTTTTTTATTTTAAAGAAAAAGTATTCTATCGAGAATTCGGGTGCCATTGCGGCGGCATATGGTTCCGTTAGTGCGGTAACTTTTGTAACTGCTATTTCTTTTTTAGAAATTCAAAATTATAGCTTCAGCGGTCACATGGTTGCGGTAATGGCCTTAATGGAGGCGCCTGCGATTATTATAGGGGTAATTTTGATACGCTTGTATAGTAAAGAAAAAGAACAAAAAACGAGTATGGGCACTATTGTTAAACATTCCTTTACAAATGGAAGTGTGTTGTTAATCTTGGGTAGTTTAGTAATTGGATTTTTAGCGAGTGAGCAACAAGCATTGGGTATTAAGCCTTTTACTACAGATATTTTTAAAGGGTTTTTAGCGTTATTTTTATTAGATATGGGAATTGTAAGTGGTCATAAATTGAATGATTTTTTCAAGAGCGGTTGGTATAGCGTCTTTTTTGCAGTTATTTTTCCAATTATTAATGGTTGTGGGATTGCTTTTTTAAGTCAATTTGTTACCGATGACATTGGGAATCGCTTTATTTTTGCAGTATTGGCATCAAGTGCTTCGTACATTGCCGTTCCAGCAGCTATGAAAATAGCAGTTCCAAAGGCGAATCCAGGTATTTTTCTACCTATGGCTTTGGCGGTAACTTTTCCATTCAATATCACTTTTGGAATGCCTATTTATTTTTCAATAATATTAGGAAGTTAAGGAAGAAATACTTTTTGATGCCGAATTTTTTATAATCCAAAAAAATAAATCATTTTTTTGATTTTTAAATAACATTAACAATTGTTAGACTTTTGACCTTTTTTATTGTTAACATCTAATGGAAAGGGCACTATGGTTTTAATTGGAAACAATTCTATCATTTCAATCAGAGTTTCACTTTCAATTTCACTTTTTATCTAAAAGATGGGGATTTAACTGAATCGCAAACGTACATAAACGTGTTTTATTCCTTTTTTTTCGGATTCTCGTTCGTCTATTTCGAGAATATCCGTTAGTGACTTTAGCATGGGGGTCAATTTGGTAAAACCATAATTACGAGGGTCAAATTCTGGTTTTTTCTTAACAATTAGATTCCCTACATCCCCTAAAAAAGCCCATCCATCATCATCGCAAATGTCTTCTATGGTAGTTTCAATGAGTTCAATGGTATGCAGGTCAATTTTACTAAGTGATTTTTCTAGGGGTTTCTCAATTGGCTTTTTTGTGTCGGTGGATCGTTTAGGCAATTTTTTCTTGATAGCACCATCTAGTACCTCAATATAAACAAATCGGTCACAAGCTACAATAAAGGAATTGGGTGTTTTCTTTTCACCAATGCCAATTACTTTCATCCCTGATTCCCGAAGACGGATAGCCAATCGAGTAAAATCGGAATCACTCGATACAATACAAAACCCATCGACTTTATCAGAATACAGTAAATCCATCGCATCGATAATCATCGCTGAATCAGACGAATTTTTACCTACCGTGTAGCTGTATTGCTGAATAGGGGTAATGGCGTGTTCAAGCAATACACTTTTCCAACCTCCGGCATTGGGTTTGGTCCAATCGGCATATATACGTTTGGTAGTAGGGGTTCCAAATTTGGCAATTTCCTCCATCATGCCTTTTACATTGCTATAGGGTACATTATCCGCATCGATGAGTACGGCAAGTTTTAATTCTGGATTGTCTTGTGCCATTTTTCTATTTTATTTTGAAAGAACTTTTTAGTGTATTCATTAACCAAAGATAGATTTTTAAATAGAATAAATAATGTGTTTTTTGTTTGATTTTCGGTAAGTGTGGCGTGTTTTTTTTACAGAAAAGACAGGTAAATAGCACTAAAATAAGTTTGCTTTCAAGTCTATAATAAATTATAAATAATTATTTTTGTTGCTGTTTTAAAAATTTATATAATACGTCAATACATTATGGTAAAAGATTTATTCGAAAGAATTCAGAACAATAAGGGGCCATTAGGAAGATGGGCTTCACAAGCGGAAGGGTATTTTGTATTTCCAAAATTAGAAGGTGAATTAGGACCAAGAATGCAATTTCACGGAAAAAATATTTTGAACTGGAGTTTGAATGATTACTTAGGTCTAGCTAATCATCCTGAAGTGCGTCAAGCCGATACAGATGCAGCTATTGCTTATGGTGCAGCTTACCCGATGGGTGCGCGAATGATGAGCGGACACACCAAATACCACGAACAATTAGAGAATGAATTGGCTGATTTTGTAATGAAAGAATCGGCCTATCTATTGAATTTTGGTTACCAAGGAATGGTTTCTATTATTGACGCATTGGTGACTAAAAATGACATCATTGTATATGACGTTGACGCGCACGCTTGCATTATTGATGGGGTGCGTTTACATATGGGAAAACGATTTACCTACCGACACAACGATATTGAAAGTATGGAGAAAAACCTGCAACGGGCCACTAAAATGGCTGAAACTACTGGTGGTGGTATTTTATTTATTACCGAAGGGGTATTTGGAATGCGTGGGCAACAAGGTAAATTGAAAGAGATTGTTGCCATGAAGCAAAAATACAATTTCCGTTTGCTAGTGGATGATGCACACGGTTTTGGTACGCTTGGTAAAACAGGTGCTGGAGCAGGAGAAGAGCAAGGGGTTCAAGATGACATTGATGTGTACTTTTCTACATTTGCCAAATCTATGGCTAATATTGGTGCCTTTGTAGCAGCTGATAAAGATATTATTGATTACCTAAAATATAACTTGCGTTCACAAATGTTTGCTAAAGCCCTGCCTATGATTCAAACGGTAGGTTCATTAAAACGATTGGAACTATTGCGTAATTCATCTGCTTTAAAAGACAAACTTTGGGAGAATGTTAATGCGTTACAAAGTGGATTGAAAGATAAAGGATTTAATATTGGGGATACCAATACTTGTGTTACTCCAGTTTATTTAGAAGGCAGTATTCCAGAAGCCATGATTATGGTGAATGACTTGCGTGAAAATTACGGAATC
Organism: Sphingobacterium thalpophilum; assembly: GCA_943328865.2. Classification (GTDB taxonomy): domain Bacteria; phylum Bacteroidota; class Bacteroidia; order Flavobacteriales; family Flavobacteriaceae; genus Flavobacterium. The sequence goes on along the minus strand of CALQBR020000012.1, from coordinate 7,920 downwards.
TTCCTGTCGATAGTGGTGTATCCAGTTATTCCAAAAGGGATGATTTTATTAAGAATGATTCCTACAGCTTCTCATACTATTGCTGATATCGACGAAACCTTAACAGCTTTTGAAGCCATTCGTGAGAAATTAGAAAATGGAACTTACAAAGAAATTGCCAACAGAACTACGGTTGATGTTTCTTAATTTCCTGTTAGAATAATTATATTTAACTTTGCAATGAGATCATATAAGAAAGCCAGATAAATATTTTTATCTGGCTTTTTTGTAGATTATTTTTTTAATACAAACTCGGATATTGAGAAGGATTAACTTCATGCATCATGGCATATACTTTTTCAAAAATATCCTCTATCGAAGGTTTTGAAAAGTAATCACCATCAGAGCCATAGGCAGGGCGATGGGATTGAGAGGCCAAGGTTTCAGGCTGACTATCTAACACTAGGTATCCTTTTTGTTCTTCTATGATTTGTTGTAAAATATAGGCTGAAGCCCCGCCAGGTACATCTTCATCAATCACTAATAAGCGATTGGTTTTAGATAATGATTTTACAATATCGTTATTGATGTCAAATGGCAACAACGATTGAATATCGATGATTTCAGCGTCGATGCCGACTTCTAATAATTCTTTGGCAGCTTGCTCTACTAAACGTAAGGTAGAACCATAAGAAACTAGTGTGATGTCTTTTCCTTCTTTTATTGTTTCAACTACTCCAATAGGGGTTTTGAATTCACCTAAATTGGTTGGCATTTTTTCTTTTAATCGATAACCATTTAAGCATTCAATTACTAATGCGGGCTCATCGGTTTCTAATAATGTATTATAGAATCCTGCTGCTTTAGTCATATTTCTTGGCACTAAAACATGGATACCACGAATGGCATTGATAATCATCCCCATTGGAGATCCGGAGTGCCAGATTCCCTCTAAGCGGTGTCCACGGGTACGAATGATTAAAGGTGCTTTTTGTCGGCCAGCAGTTCGGTATTGTAGCGTGGCTAAATCGTCGCTCATAATTTGGATGGCATATAAAAGGTAATCCAAATATTGAATCTCCGCGATTGGTCTTAAACCGCGCATTGCCATTCCGATTCCTTGTCCAATGATGGTTGCTTCGCGAATTCCAACATCGGCAACACGTAACTCGCCATATTTCTCCTGCATCCCTTCTAAACCTTGATTTACATCTCCAATATTTCCGGCATCTTCACCAAATATTAAAAATTCAGGATATTTTGTAAAAAGGGCATCAAAATTATCGCGCAATAATAATCGCGCATCTACTGTGTCAGCACTATCATCATATTTTGGCAAAACTTCCTTAACAGATAATACATTTTGGCTGGATTGGGAATATAAATGCGAACTAAACTTAGGCTGTATTTTAGCACTATACTGTGTGATCCAAGAAGCCAATTCATGTTTATTGGCGTCTTTTACAAATAAGCGTAAAATCATACGAGCAGATGCCATAATTTCTTTGCGCATAGGCTCTTTGATAGCAGCTAAATCATTAATTTTTTTATCAATAAATACTTTGTTTCTACTGTTATCAGCTATTTGTGTGACTAAGGAAATTAATTGTTGCTGTTCTTCTTTTATTGGTGCTAAAAAATTAGCCCAAGCAGTTTTTTTTCCTTCGAGAACAGCCTTTTTCGATTCCAGTTCAATGGCTTCCATTTCATTTTCGGTAGCGATGTTGTTTTCGATTGCCCATTTGCGCATTTGTGAAATACAATCAAATTCCACTTCCCAAGTCAACCGATCAGTATTTTTATAACGCTCATGTGAGCCAGAAGTAGAGTGACCTTGAGGTTGCGTTAATTCCTGAACGTGAATTAAAATTGGAATGTGTTCTTCACGTGCGATAGCACCTGCTTTTTCATAGGTTTCTATCAAAGCAGGGTAATCCCAACCTTTTACTCGAATAATTTCATACCCATTATGCTCTTGATCACGTTGAAATCCTTTTAGAATTTCCGAAATGTTTTCTTTTGTAGTTTGATGTTTCGCGTGTACTGAAATACCATATTCGTCATCCCAAATACTCATTACCATTGGAACTTGAAGTACCCCAGCAGCATTGATGGTTTCAAAAAATAAACCTTCAGATGTCGAGGCATTTCCAATAGTACCCCAAGCAACCTCATTTCCGTTTTCAGAAAAATTACTTTGATTTATTCCAGTGACTTGTCTGTATATTTTTGAAGCCTGAGCCAATCCTAATAAACGAGGCATTTGCCCAGCAGTAGGGGAGATGTCAGAGCTCGAATTTTTTTGCTTTGTCAGGTCGTTCCAATTCCCGTTTTCATCTAACGAATGCGTAGCAAAGTGACCACCCATTTGTCGTCCAGCACTCATCGGGTCAAATTCGATGTCGGTATGGGCGTATAAACCTGCAAAAAATTGTTCAATTGTAAGTAAACCAATGGCCATCATGAAGGTTTGATCTCGGTAATAACCAGAACGAAAATCCCCGTTTTTGAAAGCTTTTGCTAAAGCCAATTGGGGTACTTCTTTACCATCGCCAAAAATACCAAACTTCGCTTTACCGGTCAAAACTTCACGTCTTCCCAATAAGCTACATTCCCTGCTAATAACAGCGACTTTATAATCGGTAAGCACTTCAGTTTTGAAATCTTCAAAAGAAAGCGATTTTGTTTCTACTTTTGTCATAATTGGTTTTATTGCAATTTGAAAACAAAAATAAATAAAAACTATCTATTTTCATAATGCTTTGAATGAAATGTAATTTAATAATTGATGGTTTATAAAGGGTTAAGTCTTTGTTATTTGTCAAGTTTTCAACAGAAAAACAAATTCATTGAATATAATGTATTTAAAGAAGTGTTTTTACACAACTTAAAACCATTTTCGTGTAAAAAGATTGGTTAATGTTTTGATGTCCAAAGCAATCATAAACCGTATTTTTTCATTGTATTTATTTTGTGTGACTTCCCATCCATTGTTGGAATAGATAGGAAAATACAATTCAAAATAATTTGTCACTAAATTTAGTCTTATCCCATTGTCATAAACAAATTTTTCTTTTTGATTTTTATTTTTATAGTAACCTAAGTCTCCATAGATTTCTATCCAATTCCAAATGCTAAAACTCCCATTTAAAGTAGTCATCCATTGGTTAGCATAAGGGTTACTTATTTTAGATTTAAACCCCCCATCAACCAACAGGTATTGCTGACTAAATATGCCTCCACTTTCGGATCTTCCATAATAAGGGTAATCAAAAAGATAATCGGTTGGTCTGTCTAAAGCAAAGCTAAAAAAGTCAGAATTGGTATTATTAAATAGAAAGCTACCGGCATAGTATCTTAAATTGACTTGCCGATTATTTTCAAATAATTTTCTGTAGTTTAATTCCGCACTCATTTTTCCAAATTTTCCAGCCATTTGAAAATCAGTGCTTAGATTTAAATGTTTAGTAAATTCTGTTTTAGTATTGAAATACTTAATATTGAAAACGGAATAGCTTTGTGTAGCATTCTCAATAGTTAAATTGCTTTCTTCTCGATAGACCATTACTTGACGAAGCAGTATTTGTTGTTTTCTGTTGTCTCTTAAATTTTCTTCTCGTATTCGCATTTGAACCATAGGATTTATTTTCACATAAGCTGCATTTGGTGCATAATGAAAGTAAGAACCACTAACAGCATATCTTATGTTATATAAATTGCTGTTTCTATTGTTTTGATATACTGCAAAAAACGCATTTCCAGATACAGTTTTGGCAATTGTAGAATAGGCAGGATTTATTTCAAATTGAATGGGTTTGTCTAAAAGTGTTTTGTTGTGCAATCTAATACCAGGAGCCAATCCATCATATAAATTATAGGTCAAAGTAGGAACATATAAAATTTGATTGTAATAAGGATCCTCCAAATCTTTCATAAAATTAAATTTCAAGGGACGATTGTTTGGAGAGAAACTTTTTAAAGACTTCCAATTGTTCCTTAAATTGTATTCTGGAACCTCGTTTTTGTAATTCAAGACAATTTTGTCAGCATTTCTCCTATCTAGAGTAAAAATTTGATCTTCTGTTGTGGTTTCGAGCCATTCTTTGAAAACAATATTTCCTTTTTTAATTCCATAAATCGGCATTGGAACCGAAATTCCAGCCTTGTTTTTTATAGAAAAAGTAATGCTGTCTCTAGTTTTTGAAACGCTTGCAAATTTATAATCAATCAGATCACGCGAGTGGATTATGGTTTTAAAAAACCAATCAATATTTTTTTTTGTATTGGATTTTAATATTTTTTCGAAATCATCCTCACTTACTTGTTTCTCCTTATTTTGTGTATAAAATGATTGAATACTTTTGGTTACAAGGTTATTATCTAAATAATTATCTAGATACCTAAAACTCAATCCGGAACGGTATTTACTAGCAATTTGTTCGTTGAATTTAATAAGGGTGTTTTTAGGATCACCAAGCGGTTGGTCTAAATTTTTTCGAGCCATAAGCATATAAAAGTAGCTGTATTGCTCATTAAAACTGATATTGGTTATACTGTAATTTCTCAACAATTTGAAATTAGAGATACTGCCTAACATTTTACTATCGGGGTGGTGCTCGTCAATATATTTCATCATTGCATAGACTTGAATTCCATCATAAATCCAGTTGTCTTTCCTAGGATCCAGTCGCAGACTATTTTTTAGGTAATTATTTAGGTAGGTTTTTAGAAATTTAATTTCGTAAACAAATTCATCTTCAAAAGGACTGATAAAGGAGGGTAGCTGATTCAAACCATAAAATGGATTACGCTCATAGTCCACCTGAGAAATAGTTATTTTTTTGTGTGGGTATTTTCCAATAAGTCCCTCTACAAAACCCACAATGCGTTCTACAATAATTGCTTTTTGAAATTCGTTTGTTTTGGAGTCCTTTAAATTGATAGAAAGCGAAAGGTCACTGGTTTTGAAATGATAAAAGCTTTCTTGATGCTCTATGAAAAGACTAAAATCGGTTCGGTTTTCACCACTTAATTGATAACTAGAAAAGTCATCGTTTGAAATTTTTTTAGTGCTGTTTAAATCAGAAGTTATTTCTAACGATTTAGGAACTTTTAGTTCAATATTAAAACTAGAAACGGCATTGGCAATATCATCTAAATTATTATTATTGTATCTAACAAAAGCATGGTTTTCATATCGCGCCGGAGTTAGAAACCAGTTTTTTAAATTCATATCACCACGAGCATTGTAACCATATTGAGTAAATTGATCATTAGGGATTTTAACAATATAGGTGAGATGTAAAGTGGTTTTTTGGTTTGGGGCTAATTTGTGTCTTAATTGAACACTTATAAAATCTGATTTTTCTTCAGGCCTTTCAAAAAAAAGAAACAATTTTTCAGAATCAATAATCGTTAAATTTGATGTTTTTCCTCTTTCTTCTTCTTTTGATAAATGAAACCCTCTATAAAATTCATCAGAAAAACGTTCCGCTAAAGCAGTAGTTTTGGAGGAATAGCCATGCATCCAATCGTTTAAAATAATTGAACTTAATGTATCTTTGGATTCATTAAAATAAGTGATTTCCTGTTGGATATTCAATGTTTTTTTGTCCATATTGACCTCAACAGTCATTTCAGAATGATGTTGTGCATATTGTTTGGTCACGATCAATAAGACCCAAACAGTAAGGACTATTTTATAAAAAGAGTTCAAATTTTTTAAGAGGAATTGTTAAAACAACACTAATATACTTAATATTAGGCACAAATAATAGTAGTTTTTAAACGAAAAAGGTTGTCAAAACTGCACTGTATTAAAAATTTGGACTTAAATTGTATTTTTTATAGAAAGTGTCTAACACTTCAATGACTTCATCTTCGGTATCTACAATTTTAATCAGGTTTAAATCCTCTGGACTTACTGTTTTGTATTTTTCTATCAACACACTTTTTACCCAATCCATTAAACCACTCCAAAACTCGGAACCAACTAAAATAATAGGGAATTTTCCAATTTTTTTTGTCTGAATTAATGTCACTGCTTCGAACATTTCGTCCAACGTACCAAAACCACCAGGCATGATGACAAACCCCTGAGAATATTTAACAAACATTACTTTGCGTACAAAGAAATAATCGAAATTTAGATTTTTATCCCTGTCAATATAAGGATTGTAGTGTTGTTCAAAAGGCAAGACTATATTCAGTCCCACTGAAGTGCCTCCGCCTAAATTCGCTCCTTTGTTTCCGGCTTCCATAATACCAGGACCGCCACCAGTGATGACACCGTAGCCTGATTTACTGATTTTATAGGCAATTTTTTCGGCTAAAAGATACAATGGATCTTCGGGCTTAGTTCTGGCTGAACCAAATATGGTTACACAGGGACCAATTCGACTCATATTTTCATAACCATTAACGAACTCAGCCATAATTTTAAAAATAGCCCAGGAATCATTCGCTCGAATTTCATTCCAGGTTTTTCTTTTCATTTTATTATGAATAACACGATCCTCATCATGGTCAAAATCTTCTAATCTCATTTTTTGATTTTTAGGTTTTCACTAATTAAAGCAATTCTTTTTCTAGAAATTGTGCAGTGTAACTTTTTTTGTTTTTAATAATTTCTTCTGGAGTTCCTTTTGCGACCACTTTTCCGCCTCCTTTTCCTCCTTCAGGACCAATGTCGATAATGTAATCGGCTAATTTAATCACATCCATATTGTGTTCAATAATCAAAATCGTATTGCCTTTATCCACTAATTTATTAATCACTTCCATCAATACCCGAATGTCCTCAAAATGAAGTCCTGTAGTGGGTTCATCAAGAATGTAAAAGGTATTTCCAGTGTCTTTTTTTGATAATTCTCCAGCCAATTTAATGCGTTGTGCCTCCCCACCAGAAAGCGTGGTGCTTTGTTGTCCAAGTGTAATATAACCCAACCCAACATCCTGAATGGTTTTTATCTTTCGATTAATCTTTGGAATGTTTTCAAAAAACGGAACCGCTTCATCTACTGTCATATTCAGTACATCCGAAATGGATTTGCCTTTGTATCGTATTTCTAATGTTTCTCGATTGAAACGCTTTCCCTGACAAGTTTCACATTCGACATAGACATCAGGTAAAAAATTCATTTCAATGGTTCGCACTCCCGAACCTTCACAGGTTTCACATCTTCCTCCTTTTACATTAAAACTAAAACGACCTGCTTTATAGCCTCGAATCATGCTTTCAGAAGTCATCGTAAACAAATTCCGAATTTCAGAAAATACTTCGGTGTAGGTTGCTGGATTCGAACGTGGCGTTCTTCCAATTGGACTTTGATCAATAGCAATGACTTTGTCGATGTGCTCCAAACCTTCTATTCTCTTGTAGGGTTGCGGTTTTTTAACGCCATTAAAATAAAATTCATTCAGAATTGGATAGAGCGTTTCATTGATTAAAGTCGATTTTCCGCTTCCTGAAACCCCCGTTACGCAAATCATTTTCCCTAAAGGCAATTCTACAGAAACATTTTTTAAATTATTCCCAGTAGCTCCAGTAAGTGTTATTGTTTTGCCGTTGCCTTCACGTCTTGTTTTTGGAATTTCGATTTTTAGCTCCCCGTTTAAATAAGAAGCAGTTAGTGTGTGTTCTTTTAAGATGGCTGCAGGTGTTCCTTTACTAATAATTTCGCCGCCATATTTCCCTGCTTTTGGACCAATATCAATCACATAATCGGCGCGCTCAATCATATCTTTATCGTGTTCTACTACAATAACCGAATTGCCGAGATCCCGCAATTGCTCCAATGAATGAATCAGTTTTTCATTGTCTCTTTGATGCAATCCAATACTCGGCTCATCTAAAATATATAAAACACCAACCAATTGCGATCCAATTTGAGTTGCCAATCGGATGCGTTGGGCTTCACCACCAGAAAGCGATTTGGAACT
>CALQBR020000011.1 GCA_943328865.2 Sphingobacterium thalpophilum | reverse complement strand
ACCAAATAAAATCATGCCCGCTCTGAAGATGATAGCGCCTAAAATTCCCCAAAACAGAACGCGGTGTTGGTATTTTTGTGGGATTCTAAAAGCAGCAAAAATGACTGCGATAACAAATATGTTGTCAATACTCAATGATAATTCTATTAAATAGCCGGTGATGAATTTTAACATAGCACCACTCGGCTTTAAGTTGTCGGGATTCGAAATGTAACCACCTCTATAAATCCAATAAATGACTCCTGAGAAAAGAAAAGAAAGCGTGACCCAAATTACGGTCCAAAGACTGGCTTCTTTTGTACTAATTATATGAGGATTTTTGTTAAAAACGCCTAGATCTAAAGCTAGGAAAATCAAAACAGCAACCAAAAATAAAATCCAAACAATCATATAGAATTAAATTAATTTTTTAGAATTACAAATATACTTTTTTTGTATTTGTTTTTTTGATTATTTATTCTTAAATTATATAGTGTTTTTTTTATTTTTAATTTTAATACCCCGTAAAAAAGCAGGGGTGATTATTTATTTATATAAAAAATTATATATTTGTATCGAAATTGATAGGGTAAAAACTTTTAAAACTAATTTTTTATGTCAACATTACGTTTTCAAGCATTAAAAGAGTCGGCTTCAAGAAAGCCAGTAAAATTTGAAGAAGCTGATAGAAAATCAACTATTTTCGGAGAAAATGTCTTTAATGATAAAGCAATGAAGCAGTTTTTGACTTCAGATGCGCATAAAGGGGTGAAAGATGCGGTACAACACGGGACAAAAATTGACAGAAAATTAGCTGATTATATCGCTATGGGAATGAAGGAATGGGCATTATCTAAAGGAGTAACCCATTATACACACTGGTTTCAGCCATTAACAGGAACTACTGCAGAGAAACATGATGCCTTTTTTGAAACAGATTTCGAAGGTGGTTCATTTGAAAAATTTGGTGGTGCACAATTAGTCCAACAAGAGCCCGATGCGTCTAGTTTTCCTAACGGAGGGATTAGAAATACTTTTGAGGCAAGAGGTTATACTGCTTGGGATCCGACTTCCCCGGCATTTATTTTTGGTACTACTTTATGCATTCCAACTGTATTTATTTCATACACTGGAGAAGCTTTAGATTACAAGACTCCTTTGTTAAGAGCTTTGCATTCGATTGATATGGCAGCAACTGATGTTTGTAAATATTTTGATAAAAGTGTAAAGAAGGTAACTGCTACCTTAGGTTGGGAACAGGAATATTTCTTGGTAGATACCGCTTTGGCTAATTCAAGACCTGATATTTTAATGACAGGTAGAACATTACTAGGACATACTTCTGCCAAAGGGCAACAATTGGATGATCATTATTTTGGGTCAATTCCTACTAGAGCTTTAAATTACATGCGTGATTTGGAGCAAGAATGTATGTATCTTGGTATTCCTGTAAAAACAAGACACAATGAGGTTGCGCCTAATCAATTTGAATTAGCACCTATTTTTGAAGAAACCAATCTTGCAGTGGATCATAACTCCTTATTAATGGATGTGATGCAAAAAGTTGGAGAGCGTCATGATTTTAAAGTGCTTTTTCATGAAAAACCTTTCAAAGGGGTAAATGGTTCTGGAAAGCACAATAATTGGTCTTTAGCAACCGATACGGGGATTAACTTGTTGAGTCCTAGTAAAACGCCGATGAGCAATTTACAGTTTTTATCATTTTTTATTAATACCATTAAAGCAGTAAATGACAATGAGGCTTTGTTAAGAGCTGCCATCGCTACCGCTACTAATGACCACCGTCTTGGTGCTAATGAGGCGCCACCAGCAATTATTTCAGTGTTTATTGGAGGCCAATTGACAAAAGTGTTAGCTGAATTAGAAGGTGTTTCTACTGGAAAATTGTCTCCTGAAGAAAAAACAGATTTGAAATTGAACGTAGTTGGAAAAATCCCAGATGTGCTTTTGGACAATACCGATAGAAATAGAACATCTCCATTTGCTTTTACAGGAAATAAATTTGAATTTAGAGCTGTAGGTTCTTCTGCCAATTGTGCCAATGCAATGACTACTTTGAACACAATTGTCGCTAAACAATTGAAAGATTTTAAAGTAGAAGTGGACGCCTTAATCGAATCGAAAGACATGAAAAAAGATGATGCTATCTTTAATGTCCTAAGAGAATATATCAAGCACTCAAGAAATATCCTTTTTGAAGGTGATGGATATAGCGATGCTTGGGAACAAGAAGCAGCAAAACGTGGATTGAGTAATTTTAAAACCACTCCATTGGCACTTAAAGCTAAAGTGTCTCAAAAATCACTTGATTTGTTCAAAGAAATGAACGTTATGAATCATGTGGAAGTTGAAGCACGCTATGAGATTGAATTGGAAGAATACACTAAGAAAATTCAAATTGAAGGAAGGGTTTTAGGAGATATCGCAAGGAATCATGTAATTCCAACAGCCATTCGTTATCAGAATACATTGATAGAAAATGTTAAAGGATTAAAAGATATTTTTGGAAGCGATTTTGAAAAAATTGGAAAAGAACAAATTGTTTTAATTAAAGAAATATCAGAACATATTGAAGGCATTAACTCTAAGGTTGAAGAGATGACGGAAGCCAGAAAAAATGCTAATGTACTTACTGATGCGCAAGAAATGGCAGAAATGTATTGTGATACAGTAAAGCCTTATTTTGATATTATTAGAGAACACTGTGATAAATTAGAATTAATGGTTGACGATGAAATTTGGACCTTAACCAAATACAGAGAATTACTTTTTACAAAATAGTATTTTTAGAAAAAATGTCTTACTAAAGCCTCAATTTATTTGAGGCTTTTTTTATGGATAAAAGCCGATGGTCGAGCGTATTTTAATCTTCATCGAAAAGAATGTTTTTAAAAGTTAAAACTCTGTTTTTCAATTATTTGATTGATTAATAATTTCTATATTTGAAATGTAATAACACCCCAATTGTTACATAAATCCAAACTCAAAAGAATAAAACTTTTTTAATAAGTTTCAATATTCCTAAATCGATTTTGTTTGGATTGCATCAAATTGTATTTATTAACCAATTAAATATTTTTTTATGAAAAAAGTGATTTTAAGCATCTCCGTGATGCTTGCTACAAGTGTAGCTTTTGCTCAAGGGAACATGAGTTTTGTTAATCAATTAGGAGTAAGTCAGACTTCTGATGTAGACCAAAGTGGGATGTTAAATCTTAGTACATCGCTTCAAATTGGGAATCTGAATCATACCGAAGCGGATCAAGTAGGGGCATTTAATGATGCTGATTTGTATCAATTTGGATCCGCGAATCAATCTCATGTTATTCAATGGGGAATAGCAAATAAATCTCAGGTTGAACAAAATGGGACTTTAAATTCTGCTCTTGTTTTTCAAGTAGGATTGGCAAATAATTCCAAACTAGATCAACAGGGTTTAGGTAATATGGCTTTCGTTAATCAGGCGGGTGAATATAATGGTGCTTATGTTACTCAGGATGGAATTGCCAATGTAGCTCTTGTTTCACAAATAGGAGAGGCTAATGATGCTGTTATTGACCAAGATGGACTTATGAATGGGGCTAATCAAGCTCAGTTTGGAGCTGAGAATTATGCTTATTCTTATCAAGATGGTTCTTTTAATCAATCCACAGATATTCAATTCGGATACGCAAATGATGCAAGAAGCTATCAATATGGTGTAGGCAACCTTTCATTGATTTCTCAAGGAGGAGAATATAATGCCGCTATTACTATTCAAAAAGGTGCAAGTAATTTTAGCGCTATTATGCAATCAGGTATAGGAAATGCCTCTTTAGTGAATCAATCTAATGAATAATTGAAAAAAAGAGTGGGTAAGTGGGTTCATTTACTCACTCTTTTTTTATCTTAATTCTAATAAGTTATGAAATCGCCAATAAAAATAAGTTTGCAAAAGCAAACACCGATATTTAAAATAGCAATATCCTATATAACTGCTCAAAAAATAAATTTCATAGTTGTGAAATTGTTACCGATTCTAATCTTGTTTTTATCGTTTCTTTTTCATCAGAATTTGCAAGCCCAGCAAGATAATATTTTGTTTTCAGAAACTGCTATTTCTCAAGAGTATGTTTCAGACAATAATGTAAATCAAGGTTTAAATATTGCGAAAATAGGCTTTATTCCTGCAGAAAAAAATAGCCATAATGTATTAATTGATAATATACAAATTAATCAAATTGGAGATTATAATAAATCTCAAGTGTACTTAAAAGCGGCTCATTCCGATTTAACTTTAAACCAATATGGAGTTAATAACGACATCAGTATTCATAAGTCAAATCCCGAAATAAAACAAATGATAAAGCAAATGGGAAATTCGAATTTTGTTAACGATTTTTCTATTAATTCCAATTATAAAGTTGATATGCAAATTAATCAACATGGAAATAATCTTACTCTTTTTAACAATGGAACAAACTCCATTTCTAAAGAAATGAAGGTCACTCAAACAGGAAATTCTGGAACGATTCTTATCTATAATCGATAACTTTGATGAAGATGACACAAAATAAATGGTTACTTGTTTATTTGCTTTTTTTGGTGTTTGAAAACAATCATGCACAGATTAATCATAATGAGATAAAGGCTAAAATTGAAATTGAAGAATCTGAGAATATTCTTAAGATCATTGGGACTGCTGAAAATTCGTCGGATGTTTATAAAAGTCTGTATTATAAATTAACCGTTTTTAATAAAACTAATAAAGGGGACAATCAAGTTAATAATATTCAAGAGGGCTATTTTACTTTAGATCCCAATCAGAAGAAAATTTTATCCAAGACTCAAATCAATACTTTGAGTAAGAATCACACCATATTATTATTGCTAATTTATGATGAAAAAATTGGGTTGATAGGAAAAGATAGGGTTGTTCTCGATGCTGTAAAAACAAATCCAACAATAGATAAATCTATTCTTGATAAATCAAATGACGGGTTAGAAATGGCCGGTATTATTTCGAATGAAACCAAAACAAAATTAGGTACTGATTTTTATGATTATTTCTTTACGTATTATAATAAAATAAAAATCAATTCCCTAAAAATTGTGAGCGTTGAAGAGGAATTAACTTTTGCAAGAACAACTAAAATAATCGTTAAAATTGATAATGATATAATCAATGAATTTATTTCAAAACCAGACGAAGAATTCATGTCTTATATGGCCGAAGATTCCGCTAATAAAGTTTTGGAATACTTGAAAAAAATAGATAAACAAAGCAAAATGATTATGCAATATTAATTCTGCAAAAAAGCTACTAATCAATGAAAACATTAAACTTATTATTCATTTTCTTTTTGTCTTTGACAATCCAAGCCCAAGATTTAGTTTATAAACCAAGAAATCCAGCTTTTGGCGGGGATACTTTTAATTATCAGTGGCTTTTGAATTCAGCGGATTCTCAAAATTTATTTAAAGATCCTGCTCCAGTCAATAACTACCAACAAAAATCAGAATTACAGCGATTCACAGAAAATTTAAATGGTCAATTATTAAATCAGTTGTCAAGATCTCTTTTTCAAGATCAATTTGGAACTGGTGTTGGAACTGGAACCGGAAGCATGTCTGAAGGTACTTATGTTTTTGGCAGTTTGTCGGTTGATATTTACAATTCTAGCGATGGATTAGTTGTAGATATCTTAGATATTACTACAGGTGAACAAACTCAAGTAATCATTCCTTAAATATTTTTTTTAAAAAATTCACTTGCCAATATAATTGATCAAACAAAGTGTGGCAATATATCGGATGTAAACAAATATTATCTATTTATGAGACTATCAAAAATATTACTTTTATTGTTATTAATTATTATCTCCGGTTGTAGTTCTTATTTAAACCAACCTGTAACTGTTGAGGATGCAGCAATAGGATCAAGAACGCCAGCCTCTAATTATTTGAAAAACTTGCCACCTGCTAAAGAACAAGTTGTGGTAGGGGTCTACAAATTTAGAGATCAGACAGGTCAATATAAATCTTCTGAGACTGGTAGCACATTTAGTACTGCTGTTACACAAGGGGCGACTTCTATTTTAATAAAAGCACTTGAGGATTCTAAATGGTTTGTTCCAATAGAAAGAGAAAATTTAGGTAATTTACTCAATGAAAGAAATATAATTCGTTCTACAAGGCAAGAATATTTGAAAGCACCAAATCCTAATGAACCTCAGTTAACCCCTTTGCTTTATGCAGGGGTACTATTAGAAGGAGGTATAGTTTCTTATGATACAAATATAATGACCGGTGGTTTTGGAGCTCGATATTTTGGAACTGGAGCTTCAACTAAATATAGACAAGATCGCGTGACTATTTATTTGAGATTAGTCTCTACTTCCAATGGAAAGATATTAAAGACGATTTATGTTTCTAAAACCATTCTATCGCAGGCAATTGACGCTAGTTTGTTCAAATACGTTAATTTTAAAAGGCTTCTTGAAGTAGAAACGGGGTTCACTAAAAATGAGCCTATTCAATTAGCAGTTACTGAAGCTATTGAGAAAGCTGTGCATTCCTTAGTCGTTGAGGGTATAATGGATGATATTTGGAAATCTACAGCCCCTGTTTTGGAATTAACGGAACTAATTAACAATTATAATATTGATAAAGAAGATTCAGATTCTCCTTTAGATCATAAAAAAAAAGAAATTGAAAAAAGAGGAACAGTTGCCTTTAGCTTATCTGGAGGTGCGGCATCAATTGATGGGGACTTACCTAATTCCTTTTCCAGGCCAATGGCAAAATTAGGTTTGAAATATTTCATAAAACCCAATTTTAATATTAATGTTTCAACAAGTGTTTTTGAACTTTCCAATAGAAACAGGTTTAAGGATACTTATAAATCGATCGATTTGAATGGAGAATTTATTATTTTGCCCCTTAGGCAGTTGTCTCCTTATTTATATATGGGGAGTGGTATTGGGTTTAAAACAGCAACCGATACTCATTTGAAGTTTCAATACGGAGCCGGTTTTGAATATTTAGTGTCTGATCGATTTGGGATAGGTGTTTTTGGAGAACAAAACATGACTTTTTCTGATGATATTGATTATAAAATCGCTGGAAAAAGAGATGATTATTATTGGAGATTTGGAATAGGGATGACTTTTTATCTTAAAAAAGCAAAAAAAAGTAAATTAATTAAAAAAAATATTTAACTAATAATAACTAAAAAAATATAAATCCTTGTATGAAATATTTAAAAAAAATATTCGGACTCATTTTAATGGTATTGATCTTCTCTTGTAGTGAAGAAAAATTTCAAGAAGGCGCTATGGGTTCTGTAAAAGGAAGAGTTGTAGACGCAGTATCATTTGAGCCAATTGCAAACGCCAGGGTTTCTTCGAGTCCAAATTCGAGTACTGTTTTTACTGATGCATTAGGTAATTTTGTGATCACAGGAGTAATTAATGGAGACTACTCATTTCAAGTAAAAAAGAATGGATATTTGACTAAATTCGAAAGTGTTAGTGTTAATTCAAATAATAGTTCAGAAGTTGTTTTTGAATTAGAAATTTCTACAGCTGATAATTTTCCACCAACAACGCCAATACTTACTACCCCATTAGATAATGCGGAAAATCAGAATGTCAATTTAAATTTAAAATGGACTGCAACCGATCCAGACGAAGATGTTTTATCCTATAAACTGATTTTGAGAAATGATTATAATAATCAAATAGTCACCTATGCTGATATTAAAACTACAACCTTAACGATTACAAATTTAAATTATAGTACAAAATATTATTGGCAGGTTTCTGCATCAGATGGTATCAATGCCCCTGTTTTTAGCCAAATATTTTCATTTAAAACACAAGAATTTCCTAATTCTAGGTATTTGTTTGTCAGGAAAATAGGGAATAATAATGTTATTTTTACAGCTGATGATGATGGAGGTCAATTGCAAATTACCAGTTCTCAAACTAATAGCTTTAGACCTAGAAAAAACACCCAATTTGGTAAAATTGCATTTATTAGAACGGATGGTGCTCAAGGACATATTTACACGATGAACTCAGATGGCTCAGATGTCTTTAAAGTGACTTCTAGTATTCCTATCGCTGGATTCAATGATGATTATATTAATTTTTCTTGGAGTGCAAATGGGAGCCAAATTATTTATCCTTATTTTGATAAGTTATACAGAATCAATAGAGATGGAAGTGGCTTAACAATGATTTATAAAACACCAAATGGCAAGTTTATTTCAGAATGTGATTGGAGTATCGATGGTTCTACTATTGCATTAAAGACAAACGACAATAATGGCTATAGTGTTGAGATTTATACGATTTCTATTGCAGGAGTTGTTCTTGATAGAATATTGTCTGGAGTTAACGGTGCTGTAGGAGGTTTGAACCTTTCTGTTGATAATCAAAAATTGCTATTTACTAAAGATAATTCTGGTTTTGAGAGCAGTGATTATAGACAATTAGATACTAGGATTTATATACACAATTTTAGCACTAATACAACCAGTGAAGTTTCAGTAAATCGACCTAATGGAACCAATGATTTGGATGTGAGATTCTCACCTAATGAAGCGGATTTAATTTTTGTGAATACTTCTAATGATGGTTTGTCTATTCGGAATATTGTAAAATTCAGCATTGGATTAATTAACTCTAGAACAATCTTGTATACAAATGCAACCATGCCAGATTGGGAATAATAGACTTTTTTAATTGCATATTGAAAACACATTAATCATGAAAAATAATATACTTTTTTTCTTTATTCTTTTTTTTCCGCTTTTAATTCAAGCGCAAGACCAATTTCATATTTTCTTTGATTTTAATTTGGATGAATTAAACGAAACTTCATTAAGCCGCCTAAATGATTGGGTAAAAGGTAATCAAGAATCTGAAGTGTTAAAGATTTATGGATTTTCAGATGAAATTGGATCGATTGATTATAATGATGACTTGTCTTTAAAGAGGGCACAGTCAGTAATTAGGAATTTAAAAAATAATTCTATCAAATTTGCAGACAATGTCGAGATCAAAGCCTTTGGCAAGCTCTTTAGACTCTCAGAAAATCAAGATGAAAACCGAAAAGTAATTATTTTTTTTGAGAAATCTAAAAAACACCTACTTATACCTTCAGAAATTAATATTAATAAAGAAATAAAAAAAACAGTTTTACATCAAATATTGGTTGATAAAAAAACTAAAATGATAAAAGTTGGAAATAGGTTAAATATAGATAAATTGAATTTTTATCTTGATTCTTGCATTTTTTCGCCTGAATCAAAAGAGGGTTTGGATGAGTTAGTAGGATTTATGAAAACAAACAGAAATATACACATTGAAATACAAGGTCATAATTGCTGTTTGCCATTTGATTTGAATGATTTATCAACTAAAAGAGCTCATGCAGTTTATGCTTTTTTAAAATCAAATGGCATCAAAAAAAAGCGATTATCATATAAAGGATATGGAACAACAAGACCAATATTTTCAATTCCAGAAAAAAATGAAGATGAACGCAGCGGAAATAGAAGGGTTGATATTCAGATTTTAAAAAAAAAATTGAGTAGGAATAATCTGTTATGAATGTTGGTAAATAATAAACAAGCTAACAGCAAATCTTTTACTAAAATCTTCTCTGTATTTTACAAAATCGTTCCTCATTTTAAAGATACCTTTTTCTTTATAAAAATCACATTTTGTAATTCGTAATTCGCAATTCAAATTCCTATATTTGCCTTATAACAACACAATTCAAATAATGAGTTCAGATACTAGCAAACGATATGCACTTCGAGGCGTTTCGGCTTCCAAAGAAGATGTCCATAATGCCATTAAAAATATTGATAAAGGTTTGTTTCCGCAGGCTTTTTGTAAAATAATACCTGATTACTTAACCCAAGACGAAGATTATTGCATTATTATGCATGCCGACGGAGCTGGAACTAAATCCTCCTTGGCTTATATGTATTGGAAAGAAACAGGAGATATATCAGTTTGGAAAGGCATTTCGCAGGATGCTTTAATCATGAATATCGATGATTTATTGTGTGTAGGGGCTACTGATAATATTTTATTATCGTCGACTATCGGAAGGAATAAAAATCTAATTCCTTCTGAAGTAATTTCAGCAATTATTAATGGTACGGAAGAATTAATTTCAGAGCTAAAAACTTTTGGAGTTACCATTCATTCTACAGGTGGCGAAACAGCTGATGTGGGAGATATTGTTCGTTCTATTATTGTAGATTCAACTGTTACCGCTAGGATGAAACGCAGTGATGTAATTGATAACGCTAATATTATGGCTGGAGATGTTATCGTGGGATTGGCTTCTTTTGGTCAGGCAACTTATGAGAAAGGTTATAACGGTGGTATGGGTAGTAATGGGTTGACTTCCGCTAGACATGATGTTTTTGATAACTATTTGGCTCAAAAATACCCAGAAAGTTATGATGCTGCGGTTCCTCAAGATTTAGTCTATTCTGGTAAAGTAAGACTTACAGATAAAGTTGAAAATTCTCCAATAGATGCCGGAAAATTAGTATTATCGCCAACGAGAACATATGCTCCAATTATCAAAAAGATTTTAGAGAAATACAAATCCGATAGTATTCACGGAATGGTGCATTGTAGTGGTGGTGCACAAACAAAAATCTTACATTTTGTAGAAAAATTGCATATAATAAAAGATAATTTGTTCCCAGTTCCTCCTTTATTTCAGTTGATTCAAGAACAATCTAAAACTGATTGGAAAGAAATGTATCAGGTTTTCAATTGTGGGCATAGAATGGAAATTTATGTACCTGAAAATATAGCTGAAGATATTATAGCGATTTCAAAATCGTTTGACGTAGATGCCCAAATAGTAGGAAGAGTAGAAGCAGCCGATAATAAAAAACTTACCATTACCAGTGCGTATGGCGTTTTTGAATATTAATGAAATGGTTCTTCTTATTGGAAGCCAATCCATGTAAAGATTAATTGAGGGTAATTAATGAGCCAATTGGGATCAGCTTAAAAATGAATATAAAATGTACGAATTACTTTTTTGGAGATATCAAGACGGAATTTATCTGAACCATCAAGAAGTTTGCGAGGCTATCGAACAGCAACAGGAAGTTGAAGGTTTGGAAGAGCTTCCAATTACTTTAATTCTTAATAGAGTCAACTCCTTATTCTCAAAATGGGAAAGAGTAGATGAGAATAGTTGGAAAAACACGCATGGACCAGGAGCATTTCATATTAGAAGCACACCGCAAAGTATTAAAATTGATTGTTATGGAACAGAAGGAAAATCAATGGATCTTTTAGTAGATATATTAGAAGAATTCAAATGTCCACTATACGACCCTCAGGTTCCAGAGCGTTATGATGGTAATGAGTAATAATTACTATAAAAAAATATTTTATAGGGAATTGCTTTTTATAATTTTCAATTAATCCAATCGTTTATACTAAAATAGCTATTTTATATTTTTCATGATATTCCATATCATAATACTTATAATGGAAGCAAAAAAACACCACACCGAAATGGTGTAATCGGAATATAAGAATAGGGTCATGCCGTTTTAATGGGTTTAATTTAAAAATCCGAAAGTGTTTTTGTCAGTTTATGATCAGCGATAGACGGTATTAACTATTGTAAGTTGGGTTTTGATAAACTACAAGATTTGTTTGAAGATCTTTGATTTGATATTAATCTTCTAAATCGCCACTTT
>CALQBR020000010.1 GCA_943328865.2 Sphingobacterium thalpophilum | reverse complement strand
TGTCTGCTTTATCTTTCACTGCTAAAAAGCAGCAAAAGGATGCCGCTCCCATCAGGGCTATTAGAACAGTCATTTGAACTTTTGGAAATGTAATATGGATCAGATAAAATTAAATAAATACGACAGGGCCTATCTCCGAATCGCTACCGAATGGGGAAGACTCTCTTACTGTAAGCGCAAACAAGTAGGCGCTATAATTGTTCGCGACCGAATGATTATTTCCGATGGCTACAATGGTACTCCATCGGGTTTTGAGAATTGTTGTGAGGATGCCGACGGATTCACCCAATGGTACGTTCTTCATGCGGAAGCCAATGCTATTTTAAAAGTGGCGCGCTCTACGCAATCCTGCGAAGGAGCAACTTTATACATCACGCTTTCTCCCTGTAAAGAATGTAGCAAACTCATTCACCAGTCTGGGATAAAAAGAGTAGTATATCAGCATGGCTATAGAGATGATTCCGGATTACAATTCTTAATAAAAGCAGGGGTAGAAGTCGTACAAGTACCCTTTTTAGAGGAATAATGAAAGCCAATAACAAATATTTGCCCATTCTTATTTTTGCGACCCTCGCCTTTGGGGTGTTTCTTGGGTCAGCTCTTAATTTTAAGACAACGGCAAGCCTATTCCAAATTAATGCTCCGAAAAACAAGCTCAATACATTAATCGACTTTATTAATGAGGAGTATGTGGATCGTGTCAATACCGATTCTATTGTAGATCTTGCCGTCACCGACATTCTCGAGAAATTAGATCCCCATTCGGTTTACGTGTCTCCAAGTCAGCAAGCAGTAGTAGCCGAGAGTATGAAAGGCGATTTTGTGGGAATAGGAGTTAATTTTTTCATGTACCAAGATACCGTCGCTATCATCAAGCCACTTCTAAATGGCCCTTCTGAAAAAGCAGGAATTCAATCAGGAGATCGCATTCTCTTTGCTAATAAAGACCAATTATTTGGCCGTAAATTACCAAGTGATAGCCTTTTTTCGAAACTAAAAGGAGAAATAGGGTCAGAGGTGACTCTTACCATTTTCCGAAAAACGGAGAATAAAAAAATAAAATTTAAAGTAAAACGAGATGTAGTAGCCATTCAAAGTGTCGATGTGTCGCTAATGATTCAGCCAGCCATCGGTTATATCCGAATCAATCGTTTTTCTGGCACTACCTATGAGGAATTCAAAACAGGTTTGTCTGATTTGAAGAAACAAGGCGCGCAGTCTTTGGTGATTGATGTTCGGGATAATGGTGGTGGGTACTTAGAGCAGGCCATTAAAATTGCGGATGAACTTCTCAAAGACAAGCAGCTCATCGTTTTCACCAAAAATAATAAAGGAAAAGTAGACAAGACTTTTGCTACTGATACAGGCGATTTTGAAACTGGGCAAGTTTTTATTCTGATTAATGAAAATGCGGCCTCAGCGAGTGAGATCTTGGCTGGAGCCATTCAAGATAACGACAGAGGAATTATTATAGGGCGTCGTTCGTTTGGTAAGGGATTGGTGCAGCGGGAAATGAACTTTAACGATGGTTCTGCTGTACGTTTAACGGTAGCCAGGTATTATACCCCAACGGGGCGTTCCATTCAGAAGTCATATAGTAATGGAACAGAATCCTATTTTAATGAGTTTGACAAACGTCTTGAAAACGGGGAATTGTATAAAAAAGATAGTATAAAAGTAGATGACACCCTTAGATTTAAAACGCCAAAAGGGAAAGTAGTTTACGGTGGTGGTGGAATTGTTCCTGATATCTTTGTGCCGCTCGAAGCCGAGAAGGGACAAGAAAGCACGGTGTATCTAATGGATTCTGGAGTGCTTAGCTATTTTGTTTTTGAGCAGTTGGATCGAAAAAGGAAAGAATTCTCAGGATTGTCTTTTGAGCAGTTGCTGCTTAAAATGGAAAAAATGGATGGGTATTTCGATAATTTCCAAGGATATTTGTCTAAAAGTGGATTAGCCATACAATTGAAGGGCAATAAAGCATTAGTTAAAAGATATTTGTCAGCTGAATTTGCCAGACAATTATTTACCGAACAAAAATATTACGAGATTCTACTAAAAGAAGATGCGATGATTAAAGCGGTGCTTAAAGTTAAATCCTAAATTTTACTTTTCAACACGGTCGTGGGCGTGTGTTTGAATGCCCTGATTCCATAAAGTGAGGATATCAGTAGCAACGGCGGCGCCACTTCCGGCTGCAATTGCCAATTGACTTCTCCAGCCTGCCAAAGTACCCACAACATATAGGCCTTCGGTAACTAGATGGTCTTTGTTGCGAAGCTGAACCCGCTGTTTCTCTGGAAGTGATTTTTGGTGGGGTTCTATAAATGGCATCAGCCCTTCAATGGCGAACCCATTTGATGCGCCAACCCCGATAACAATATTTTTAGCGTGGTAGCTATTTTTGTTGGTAATTACTTCAAAATTCGGAAAACACCCTTCAATTCGCATGACTTTTTCATTAGGAATCTGTTCAATATGCGGATAGGTTTTTGATAGCTGTTCAAGACTTGTTCGTAATAGTTCTGAACCCAATGTGCCTGGGGGAATTCCATAGGCATTGTTAAATAACGCTTCTTGAAGTGCCGCAGTTTTTTGATGTGTGATGATTCCAATTTTTTTGTCAGTAACAAATACTTTGTTCCTGGCAGAGCCCAAAACTAAAGCACAGGACATTCCGGAAACGCCTCCGCCAATGATAAGCACATCGTACACGATTTATTTGTCTTTGGTTTTTTCTACAATTGTTTTTGACATTCTAAAAATAAGAAGAATCAAGATTGCGCAAAAAGAAGCAACAATCCCAATTAATGCCACTGAGCTTTCGCCTTCAAAAAGATGGTTAAAATCCAACAAGGTAATGTTGAAAATAATTAAAGCTAGAGCCAAAGCCACTAAAATGGAAGTAAAAATTTTCATTTTCATTTTTTATTACGCGGTGAAATTAATAAAAAAATGTTTAGCTAGAGATCCCTTTAACATTAGAAGTAAATATTTTAACAGCATTACACTCCATATTTCTTTGCTTTTGCCTTGTTATTTTAGCCTTACATCGATAGAAATGGGGGTAAATGGCAGCAACAATACGATAGTTTGTTATTTGAAATCATCTCGAAAAGGAATTGCCCTAGAGGCAAAAGCTATTGCAACGGCCATTGATAAAGTTTAAGGTTTTATGTTTTTACAAAGGAAATACAGTGCTGATTAATAAGTGGTTGTGTTTTTTTGTATTTTTTAAGATATGTTTTTTATTTTAAAGGATTACCTTTGCCAAATGTTTCAAATAGGTAAAACCATCGTCTCAGAAGACATTTTAGAAAAAGATTTTGTTTGTAACCTTTCGGCGTGCAAAGGAGCTTGTTGCGTTGATGGCGATGCAGGTGCACCTTTAAGTGAAGAAGAAACTAAAATCATGGAATCGATTTACCCCAAGGTAAAACCTTTTTTGCGCAAAGAAGGCATTGCTGCTATCGAAGCACAGGGAACTTGGGTAAAAGGAATCGATGGCGATTTTGAAACCCCGTTAATCGATAATAAAGATTGCGCGTATGTCATGTTTGATGGTAAAACGGCGCTTTGTAGCATCGAACAAGCCTATAACCAAGGTATTATTGATTGGAAGAAACCTGTTTCCTGTCACCTATATCCAATTCGTGTAAAGGATTTCACCGAATTTGCTGCTGTTAACTACGACAAATGGGATATTTGTAGTGCTGCCTGTTCTTTAGGCAAGGAATTAGAAGTGCCCGTTTATAAATTCGTCAAAGAAGCCTTAATTAGAAAGTTTGGAGAAGACTGGTATTTGGAGCTTGAGAAAGTGGCTGAGCAGATTAAAAAATAAATTTCAGAAAACCGACATTTTTACTTTTTCGTCAAAAAATAAAAACCCATATTTTACCGAGCTTTACCTACTATTTGTATTTTTAAAACGCTGATTTTCAGTTTTTTTTAAATTCAAATCCAAATAGTGATTTTGTTAAAAACTCAAGCCGATTGTGAATAAGTTTGGCTTTTAATAACCGCAATAATTCACAACCTTTGTAAACTACGATTGTGGTGAAAATCAATTTTACAATTCTATAAAAATCAATATATTATGTCATTAGTCGAGCCAATTTTACAAGAAAACAAAAACCGTTTTGTTATTTTTCCGATCAAACACCATGATATATGGGAATGGTACAAAAAAATGGAAGCCAGTTTTTGGACTGCCGAAGAAATTGACTTGTCGCAGGATTTGAATGATTGGAACAATAAGCTCAATGAAGAGGAGAAGTATTTTATCAAGCATATTTTGGCTTTTTTCGCAGCATCTGATGGAATTGTAAATGAAAATTTAGCGGAGAACTTTGTCAATGAAGTGCAATATGCCGAAGCAAAGTTTTTCTACGGATTTCAAATTATGATGGAAAACATCCACAGCGAAACCTATTCGCTATTGATTGACACCTATGTAAAGGATGAGGTTGAAAAAGACCAATTGTTCAATGCATTGGAAGTTTTTCCGGCTATTAAGAAAAAAGCAGAATGGGCTTTGAAATGGATTGAATCCGATTCTTTTGCTGAAAGATTAATTGCTTTTGCTGCTGTAGAAGGCATATTCTTCTCGGGTGCTTTTTGTTCGATTTACTGGTTGAAAAAAAGAGGATTGATGCCTGGACTGACTTTTTCTAACGAATTAATTTCGCGAGATGAAGGGGTTCATTGTGATTTCGCAGTGCATTTGCACAACCACCATTTGATAAATAAGGTTCCGAAAAATCGTATTAGACAAATTATTGTTGATGCTTTGAACATCGAAAGAGAATTTATTACTGAATCTCTTCCAGTGAGTTTGATTGGGATGAATGCGGCTTTGATGACTCAATATTTAGAATTCGTAGCCGATAGATTATTGGTAGAATTAGGGTGCGACCGAGAATACAATACGAATAATCCGTTTGACTTTATGGATATGATCTCTCTTCAAGGAAAAACCAATTTCTTCGAAAAGAAAGTGGCTGAATACCAAAAATCAGGGGTGATGAATACCGATTCGGATGCGCAAAAAATCAGCTTTGACGCTGACTTTTAAATAGACAGCCGCTTACTATAAAATAGTAATTAAGGAATAAAAATAAAAATTAAATAACGAATGTGTTTTTTAATTTTTCAATAATACAATAAAAGTAAACTTATGTATGTAGTAAAAAGAGATGGCAACAGAGAGCCAGTTATGTTTGATAAGATTACAAACAGAATCAAGAAATTATGTTATGGATTGAATGATTTGGTAGACCCTGTGAAAGTAGCTATGCGTGTAATTGAAGGATTATATGATGGGGTGACTACTTCTGAATTAGACAATCTTGCAGCTGAAACATCCGCTTCTATGACCATTGCGCATCCTGATTATGCCCAATTGGCGGCACGTATTGCGATTTCAAACTTGCATAAGAACACCAATAAATCATTTTCAGAAACGATGGATGAGATGTTTCATTATGTAAATCCTAGAAATGGTCAGTATGCTCCATTGCTCTCGGAGGAGGTACATCAAGTGATTATGTCAAATGATAAGTTTCTGAACTCACATATTATCTACAATCGCGATTTTAATTATGATTATTTTGGTTTTAAAACATTAGAACGGTCTTATTTATTAAAAATAAACGGTAAAATTGTTGAGAGACCCCAACATATGTTGATGCGTGTTGCAGTTGGAATTCACTTAAATGATTTGGATTCGGTGATTGAAACCTATGATTTAATGTCGAAGAAGTTCTTCACCCATGCCACGCCAACTTTATTCAACGCTGGAACGCCAAAGCCACAAATGTCCTCTTGTTTCCTATTGGCTATGCAGGATGATAGTATTGATGGTATTTATGACACGTTGAAACAAACTGCTAAAATTTCGCAATCAGCTGGAGGGATCGGACTTTCTATTCACAACGTAAGAGCTACGGGTTCTTATATTCGTGGGACTAACGGAACTTCAAATGGGATTGTTCCAATGTTGCGCGTTTTTAATGATACGGCTCGCTATGTAGATCAAGGAGGAGGAAAGCGAAAAGGAAGTTTTGCAATTTATATCGAAACTTGGCATGCTGATATTTTTGAGTTCTTGGACTTGAAAAAGAATACAGGAAAGGAAGAAATGCGTGCTAGAGATTTGTTCTTTGCCATGTGGACTTCTGATTTATTTATGAAGCGTGTACAAGAAGATAGCTATTGGACTTTGATGTGTCCAAACGAATGTCCTGGTTTATATGATGTATACGGGGAAGCCTTTGAAGCCTTGTACATTGATTATGAAACGAGAGGCAAAGGACGAAAGACCATCAAGGCACGTGAATTGTGGGAGAAAATTTTAGAATCGCAAATCGAGACGGGAACGCCTTACATGCTTTACAAAGATGCCGCCAATAGAAAATCGAATCAGAAGAATTTAGGTACTATTCGTTCATCGAATTTGTGTACTGAAATTATGGAATATACCTCGAAAGATGAAATCGCCGTTTGTAATTTGGCTTCGATTTCTCTACCGATGTTTGTTGAAAATGGGCAGTTCGATCACGAATTGTTATTTAATGTGACCAAACGCGTCACGCGTAACTTGAATAAAGTAATCGATAGAAATTACTATCCCGTAAAAGAAGCAGAAAATTCTAATATGCGTCATCGTCCCGTAGGATTGGGCGTGCAAGGTTTGGCTGATGCTTTTATCTTGTTGCGTATGCCTTTTACCTCTGAGGAAGCTAAAAAATTGAATCAGGAAATATTCGAAACCCTTTATTTTGCTGCTGTAACCGCTTCTATGGAAATGGCTAAAGAAGAGGGTCCTTATTCTACTTTTGAAGGTTCTCCAATCTCTGAAGGAGAATTCCAACACAATTTATGGGGCGTAAAAGATGAGGAACTTTCTGGAAGATGGGATTGGGCTGCATTGCGAAAAGAAGTGATGGCACATGGTGTTAGAAACTCCTTATTGGTAGCGCCTATGCCAACAGCGTCGACCTCTCAGATTTTAGGGAATAATGAAGCTTTCGAGCCATATACTTCAAATATATATACCCGACGTGTATTGTCAGGCGAATTTATTGTTGTTAACAAACACTTATTGCACGATTTAGTAGAACTTGGATTGTGGAACGAGACTTTGAAACAAGAAATCATGCGTCATAATGGTTCTGTTCAAAATATTGATGTAATTCCTCAACACTTGAAAGAATTATACAAAACCGTTTGGGAAATGTCGATGAAAGACATCATCGATATGTCGCGTCAAAGAGGTTATTTTGTAGATCAATCGCAATCTTTGAATTTGTTTATGCAAGATGCCAATTATTCGAAATTAACATCGATGCATTTTTATGCTTGGCAATCAGGATTGAAAACTGGAATGTATTACTTGAGAACCAAAGCGGCTGTAGATGCTATTAAATTCACCTTGAATAATGACAAAAAAGAAGAGCCGACGGTAATCGAAACTGAAGCTATTGCAGTAGATGATTTCAAGAAAATGCTGCTTCAGGCACAAGCAGCAGGTCCAGAAGATTGTGAAATGTGCGGTTCTTAAAAATTTTTAAAAAATCTGAATATTCTTAAAGCAGCTATCATTATTGGTAGCTGTTTTTGTTTTCCATTGCAATCGGAATGGCATTCCTTCCAACTTTACTATTTTTGTATCCTATGAAACGATTTCCAACTGCTTTGACTGCTAAACTTGACCAACGCATGCGTAACAATGCGTTGCGAAAACTAACTGATGCCCATGCCAAAATTGATTTCTCATCGAATGATTATTTGGGTTTTGCAAAATCCACGGCTATTTTTCATGCGACGCATCAATATCTTGTAGCGAATGATTTGAAATGCAACGGTGCCACCGGCTCCCGATTACTGTCAGGGAATCACAAGGTTTATGAAGAAGCTGAAAATGGTATCGCCGCATTTCATCAATCCGAAAGTGCCTTAATCTTTAATTCGGGTTACGATGCCAATGTGGGTTTTTTTAGTGCTGTT
Source organism: Sphingobacterium thalpophilum (assembly GCA_943328865.2). Taxonomy (GTDB): domain Bacteria; phylum Bacteroidota; class Bacteroidia; order Flavobacteriales; family Flavobacteriaceae; genus Flavobacterium. Next base: position 4,352 of record CALQBR020000010.1, on the reverse strand, counting down.
CCGCAGCGGGGTGATTTGATTTTGTATGATGAATTGAGTCATGCCTCCATTCGTGATGGGATTCAGCTCTCGAAAGCCAAAGCGTATAAATTTCAACATAATGATTTGGAGGATTTGGAGCATTTAATTCTGCGATTCAAGACGGAAAGCACCGAAATTTATATTGTAACCGAAAGCGTTTTCTCTATGGATGGGGATACGCCGAACATCCAAGAACTGGTTTTGCTTTGCGAAAAATACGATTGCTTTTTGGTTATTGATGAAGCCCATGCTTTAGGGGTTTTTGGAGACAAAGGAGCCGGTTTAATTCAAACACAGCAATTACAAAACAGGATTTTTGCTCGCATTATGACCTTTGGCAAAGGCTTGGGTTGTCATGGTGCCGCTATTGTAGGATCAGAGCAATTAAAGCAATTCCTTGTCAACTTTTCCCGAAGTTTAATCTACACCACAGGTTTGTCTCCGCATGCCGTGGCAACCATTTTAACAGCCTATCAGTATTTAGATCGTGAATCCCAAGTCCTAGCACAACTTCGGGAGAATATCAGCTATTTCAATCAGGAAAAAAATCTATTGGGTTTAAAACCAATGTTTGTAAGAAGTAAATCAGCCATTCAATCGGCTATTATTCCTGGCAATGACCGAGTAAAAACCATCGCTTCTCAATTGCAACAAAGAGGATTTGAGGTTAAAGCCATTCTGTCACCCACCGTTCCAGAAGGACAAGAGCGCCTTCGTTTTTGTTTACACAGCTACAATTCAAGAGACGAAATCTCAGAAGTGTTGGCTTTGTTCTGTACTTTTGTGTTTTAATTGCAATTTGTTTGCACCTAATTTTTTTTACATGAAACTATTCATCACTGGAATTGGAACCGATGTAGGCAAAACTATTGCCTCGGCCATTATCACCGAAGCCTTAGAAGCCGATTATTGGAAACCCATACAAGCAGGCGATTTGAATGACTCCGACAGTCACAAGATTGAATCTTATGTATCAAATTCTAAAACCGTCATCCATCCTAACAGTTATGCGTTAACTACCCCGGCTAGTCCGCATCTGGCCGCCGAATTGGATCAGATAACAATTTCTTTGGATCAGATTCAGGAACCTCAAACCCAAAACCATTTGGTTGTTGAAGGTGCCGGCGGTGTTTTTGTCCCACTAAATGATACAGATTGTGTGATTGATTTAATTCAACCCGACTATAAAGTGATTGTGGTTTCCCGTCACTATTTAGGAAGCATCAATCATACGTTACTGACTATTGAAGCCTTGAAAAACAGAAATCTTGCGATTGCTGGAATTGTATTTAATGGAAATGAAAATAAAGCCACGGAATCGATTATCTTAAATAAAACAGGAATTCCTTATATTGGAAGAATCCAACAAGAACCTTATTTTGATAAAAATGTGGTTCGTGAATACGCCGATCTATTTCAAGAAAAGATGATCAATCTATAGGACCATAGCAATAACCGAATTCGCTTAAAACCCGCCTTTAAAATTTTTTCAATGAACTTATCCGAAAAAGACCGCCAATACCTTTGGCATCCTTATACCCAGCATAAAACAGCCGCGGCTTCTATTGCCATTATCAAAGGGAAAGACGCTTTGCTTTGGGACGAAAACAATAAAGAATATATTGATGCAATTGCTTCTTGGTGGGTCAATCCATTTGGACATAGTAATACTTTCATTGCTGATGCGGTTTATAAGCAACTCACCACATTAGAACACGTTTTATTTGGTGGATTTACACACAAACCAGCGGTGCAATTAGCAGAAAAACTAATGGAAATCCTACCTAACAATCAAAAGAAAATTTTTTTTTCTGACAATGGTTCTACTGCTGTGGAAGTAGCGATTAAGGTAGCTTTGCAGTATTTTTACAATAGAGGAGAAAAAAGAACAACCCTAATTAGCTTTGAAGATGCCTTTCACGGCGATACTTTTGCAGCGATGGCGGCGAGTGGTATTTCACTTTATACTCAGGCTTTCGAGGGAATGTTTATTGATGTAGTGCGTATTCCAGTGCCTGTAAAAGGAAAAGAAGAGGAGAGTTTTAACGCTTTGAGATTGGCCATTGAAACCCATTCATGCGCTGGGTTTATCTTTGAACCGCTGGTACAAGGTGCTGCGGGAATGGTCATGTATGCTCCAGAAGCCTTGGACACCATGCTCCAAATATGTCAAGAAAACCGCGTTTTGACCATTGCCGACGAGGTAATGACCGGTTTTGGGAAAACTGGAAAAAACTTCGCTTGCGACTATTTGAAATTCCAACCCGACATGATGTGCTTGTCCAAAGCCTTAACAGGTGGGACTATACCGATGTCGATAACCACCTTTACTCAGGATTTATTTGATGCTTTTTACAGTGAAGATATCAATAAAGCGTTGTTTCACGGACATACCTTTACTGCAAACCCTACCGGATGTGCGGCAGCCTTAGCAAGCTTGGAATTGTTGCAAACAGAGGTGATGCAGGCTCATATTACTCGAGTACATCACCGCCATCTTGCTTTTCAGGAACGGATTCAACAACATCCAAAAGTGAGTACCACTAGAGTATTAGGCGTTATTTTTGCTTTAGAAATCAAAACCGAAGGTCCTGTAGATTATTACGGTAGTTTGCGTAACAAACTGTATCATTTCTTTATCGAAAATGGCGTAATATTGCGTCCTGTGGGGAATATTGTTTACATTTTGCCGCCTTACATCATCACTGAGAAACAATTAGACAAGGTGTATCAGGTTGTTGAAAACGCACTGGAAATGATTTAACGGGATAGCGATAGGAATTGCATTTGGAGGATAATATTTGTAAAAACAAGCGACCTTTGCAAAAACTTTGCGACCTTTACGGCTTAAAATTTTTATTTTGCATCAAATTATTTCCATCACTGCTCTAGCTTCTATCTCTCCCTTAGGGAAGGATTCTAAAGCGATTTGGGAGCAGTACTTAAATCCAGAAACCGCCATCACGGAAGTAAAAGTAGGTGCAAAAAACGCACTCGCTGCTGTTTTAGACTCCGAATCAAAATTGGTGGTTAAAGCCTTGCAGCAATCAGATCATAAATACAAGGCACTTGATCCTTCGGTTTTATATGCGATGGTTGCTTCTCGAAAGGCCGTTCATGAGGCAGGTTGGAATGCAAATCATGATTTTGGTATCAATATCGGATCGTCTCGAGGTGCCACTGCACTTTTTGAAAAACACCATAAAGAATTCTTAGAGACTGGAAAAGCTAGCACCCTAGCTTCTCCCACCACCACCTTAGGAAACATTTCCTCTTGGGTTGCTAATGAATTACAAACACACGGTCCCGAAATTTCCCATTCTATTACCTGTTCTACGGCCTTACACGCTTTGTTGAATGGCGTGGCATGGCTCAAATCAGGAATGGCTGATAAATTTTTGGTTGGTGGAAGTGAAGCCCCTTTAACAGCATTTACCATTGCGCAAATGGAAGCGCTAAAAATTTATGCTAAAGAAAATCAGTCTTACCCTTGTCGCGCTTTTGATTTAGCAAAGAAACAAAATACCTTGGTTTTAGGAGAAGGTGCTTCAGTTTGTTGTTTAGAAATAGGAAGAACAGAAAATGCCCTCGCTTTTATTGAAGGAATTGGCTATGCTACAGAAGTACTGGAACATAACATTTCCATTTCGACTGAGGCCACTTGTTTTCAGAGATCGATGCAAATGGCCTTAAAAAACACGCCTCTTTCTGAAGTGGATGTCATTGTGATGCACGCCCCTGGAACGATAAAAGGGGATTTATCCGAGTACAATGCGATCACCAAAATATTTGGCGAATCGCTCCCTTTATTAACGACGAATAAGTGGAAAATCGGACATACTTTTGGCGCTTCTGGAATGCTAAGTATAGAAATGGCCATTATGATGTTACAACACAATCAATTTATTGAGGTGCCTTTTAACAAGAAACAAGAACAAAAAAAACCGCTGCAAAAAGTACTTGTTAATGCCGTGGGATTTGGTGGCAATGCGGTAAGTGTTTTGTTGACCTTGTAATTGGCTATAAAATCAAATTCTAATTGGGATTCTCTACTTCTAAATCTTTCAATTTTTCATAAATCAAATGATTTTCAAACCCTTTTCGCAATAAGAAGTCACAAAATTTCTTGCGCTTTTTTAAGGGGTTTCGCTCTGTTATACTGTTCCAGTGGCGTTCCGAAACCAGATGAAAGGTAGTGGCATATTCCTTGCTGCTGATTTCTTTTAAGGCGGTGTTGATGTTGTATTGGGAGATGTTCCTAAATTTCAATTCATTCACAATCCTAATTTTACCCCAAAATTTAATTCGGTGTTTCCCTCTTGCAAAACTAC